>CAYMQW010000261.1:0-4069 GCA_964392595.1 uncultured Nitrospiraceae bacterium | reverse complement strand
GCCAGTACACGTGCTTTCCAAGCACGCCGAATCGGCCACTCTCGCACCTCTCCGTGTCTTGTTGTGTGGTAGCTCATTTGAGCGAGGGCTGTTTCTGTCTGAGCTGTTCGAAAAACTCCTTTAAGATGTTCCGGCACGATTCCTCTTGGACGCCGTGACGGATGTCGATGTGGTGATTCAAGCGTGAATCTTGGTGGACGGTAAATAATGACCCGCAGGCTCCGGCTTTGGGGTCCAAGGTGCCAAACACGAGTCGGGGGATTCTTGCTTGGAGCATGGCCCCGGCGCACATGAGACAGGGCTCAAGCGTGACATACAATGTGGTATCAAGTATCCGCCACGATTGCAACTCTTCAGCCGCACGTTGAATCACGAGCATTTCCGCATGTGCGGTTGGGTCTTGTTGCCATTCCCGCTGGTTGTGTCCGCGAGCGATGATGGTGCTTTCATGTACGAGAATCGCGCCCACCGGTACTTCGCCTAAGGAGAAGGCCTGTTGGGCTTCTTCGAGTGCAACCTTCATAAATTCAGAATCTCTGTGATGATCGCTGGTCATGACCTGTGAATTCCTAACCTATCTCAAGTTGGGTCGTATTTGGAGTTGGGATGAAACAGCAAGCATGGTACCATATGGACCGCTTTGTGCGTATACTTGGGAACAACATCATAAATAATGTGAAAGCCACATCTCTTTTATCCCGCCTACCGCTCTCGTTTAGCGAACTCCAGAACATGTGGAGTTCGCTCAATGCTTCGTATTTTGATACGCGACTTCCTTCGATTGAGATTCAATGGAGTACACGCTTGACGTCCTCCGTTGGCCTCTTTGTCACCCAGAGCGGGCCGCGCACTCATCTGGTTGTTCCTGAAACACGTCATGGTTCGGGTCGGGTTATCCGGTTATCCCTCCCGCTTCTTCGTGAGCAACCCTTGGCTGAAATTCGAGGCACCTTGGCCCATGAGATGATTCATCAATGGCAGTTTGATGTGAAAAAATGGCACCCGTCCCATGGTCGTGAATTTCGGCGAGTGATGAATGTCATGAATGAGGATGGTTTGGGCATTACGATTTACCACGCCTTGACCCAAGAGGTGGAGGATTTATCCAAGTATGCCTGGCAATGCCAGCAATGTGGTCTGGCGTATCATCGGCAACGAAAGAGCATCTCTTCCAACACGCATCGATGTGGGTATTGTCGGGGTGAACTTCGTGAAGTGAGTCCGAGTACCAAGTGGGGGAGCCTGCATGGGGAAGCAAAATCGAAACAGCAGGTTGGTCATGAAGGTGGTGTACTCAAACCGATTCAACTGGCCTTTGCGTTTATGTCGGATTGAATTTTTTCTTTGACCCGGAGGGAACGCTGTTTGAGGTTGCAGTGATTTCCTCTCGCAACTGGGCAAGTCGAGAATAATCATTTTTCTGTTCCGGAAGTTGGTAGCGTATATCAATTTGAATTGTCCGTTCCAGGCATCGTACCGCTGAGATCGTGTCTCCCCGTTTTTCGTACGAGTCGGCCAGCACCCGTAGGACTGCTGCTTCGCTTGGCTCATTGCCTAGTTTGATAAAGTGTTCACTTGCGTTGTTGAGGCAGCGCTCGGCTTGACGAATTTCTCCCTGCGTGAGAAAAGCTTGACCCAGTTGGCTGTAGGTGTTGGCCAGACTGACTTCATCGCCAACCACGCGATGGAAGTCTAGGGCGTATGTGAAGTGCCCAATCGCATCCGGCAGTTGTTTGGTTGCGACTTCTTGTAAGGCCAGGTTGCAGTAGAGAATACCCAGCCCTCGATGGTTGTCAGTGGCCGTTAACGCGTCGATGGCTTCTAAATAATAGGCGCGGGCTTGAGAATAGTCTCCCGCATCGGCTTTCAAGTTTCCAAGGTTTCCCAGGGTTTCGCCGATTGTATTCGGGTTGGATTGTGTCCGTTGGATGGTGAGGACTTCTTGATAACAAGTATCCGCTTGATGGAAATCTTCCATCAAGGCATAGACATTCCCAAGGTTCCCCAACGCCGATGCCAGTGAGTCCCAGGTGCCTTCTGCACGGGCTTCAGCCACGGCCTGTGCATACCAATATTGAGCTTGCGTGAGATTGCCTCGATGGAGGTAGATTTCACCTTGTCGGGAGGCGTTTGTGGTCATGGGAAATTGAGCGCAGGGATAGGCATACAATTGTGAGGGTGTTGTTCGTCGCGTTCAAACACACAAGAGATAGAAATCGGTGCGGAGGGAAAGGAAGGGATGATTATCGACGAAAGGAATCCTTGCCCTTCACAATAGTGGCGAGTAAGGCATCCGCTTGTTTCCCCGCTTGTCGATCGCGCCACCAACGGTATCCGAATCGATAGGCAACAATAGCGATGCATCCAAGCACACCGATCAGCATCCAATCGTCCATCCTTCTAGTCTAGTGGATGTTCTGGTTAAGGAGCAAGGCCTTGTATGAGGCAATTGACGAAGTTCGTGAAACAGCCGTATTAACTGAGAGATAAGACTACGATGGAACTTTGGATTCTTCTTATTGCATTAATTTTGATATTGGTTGGTGCGGAAGTCTTTACCAATGCGTTGGAATATCTTGGCCAACGGTTAGGCATTTCCGAAGGCGTGACAGGGTCGATTTTTGCTGCCGTCGGAACGGCGTTGCCTGAAGCTATGGTTCCGGTCGTGGCGGTCTTGGCGAGTTCCGGCAGTCTCGAAACACGGCACGATGTTGGCGTGGGGGCTATTTTGGGGGCTCCCCTTATGCTCTCGACCTTGACGTTGTTTTTGATGGGGATGTTTGCGGCGCACCGACGTGGATGGAACAGTCCCTTTCATCCTGAGCCAACGGGATTGCGACGAGATCTGAATTGGTTTCTGTTTGCGTTTACGTTGGCGACGATTGCGGTGTTCGTGCCCGTCGATTGGCGGGTGACTCGCGGGACGTTAGCTCTGGGGTTAGTCCTCAGCTATATGATTTACCTCGTGCTGACGATTCGCGCCTCACGTGGGCTGGTTGAGGAAGGCCATGGGACAGAAGCCGATCATCCGCTTTTTCTTAGCCGGATCCATTTACCGGAAAACCTGGTTACGATCAGCATGCAACTGTTGTTGGGACTGGGTCTGATCGTGGGGGGAGCGAAAGGGTTTGTTTACGGTATGGAGCATTTGGCGGCTTGGTTAGGAATCTCGACGTTAGCCTTGTCCCTCCTGATTGTGCCGGTGGCGACCGAATTGCCGGAGAAAGTGAATAGCATCATTTGGATTCGGCGGGGCCGTGATACTCTGGCGTTTGGGAATATCACCGGTGCCATGGTATTTCAAGGCAGCCTGCTTCCGGCGTTAGGCATCATGTTGACTCCTTGGGTGCCTCGCACCGAAGTGCTTCTCGGCATGGGATTGACATTTTTTGCCACCACATATCTTTGGTACTTGGCCAGGCGGGGGGAGATCAAACCCCCTCACCTTATTCTCAATGGTTTGTGCTATCTGGCCTTCGTGGTCTCATTGACGATTTTATAGGACAAGGGTTCAAAGTTTTCCCATGTCTAAACCACGCGTTCTGGTGACCAGACAGATTCCCGAAGCCGGATTGAAAGCCGTGCAAGACTGTGCCGATGTCGAGGTGTGGGAGGAAGGGTCCTATTCCTCGCGATGTGTTCCTTCAAAAAAATCGCGTCTGCTGAAGGCCTCTATTGCCTGCTGACCGATGCAGTCGATGAAGTGTTGTTGGCTCAGGCCCCAGGGTTTCGTGTGGTCAGTACCATGGCCGTTGGGTACGACCATATTGATGTGCACGCCTGTACGAGACGGAAGATCCCTGTTGGGAACACTCTTGGAGTGTTGACCGAAACCACGGCGGATTGTGCGTTTGCGTTGTTAATGGC
This sequence comes from uncultured Nitrospiraceae bacterium, assembly GCA_964392595.1. Lineage (GTDB taxonomy): Bacteria > Nitrospirota > Nitrospiria > Nitrospirales > UBA8639 > Nitronereus. The sequence continues at coordinate 202 of CAYMQW010000261.1, read as the reverse complement.
CGCAGCTCGTCGAATTGCCGAGGCTGCTGAGTTTGTGAAAGCCGGGCGCTGGGGAGCGTGGGATCCTACACTGTTGGTCGGCCACGATGTGCATGGTGCCACCTTGGGCATTATTGGGTTCGGCCGAATCGGGCAGGCCGTGGCGCGTCGTGCCAGTGGATTTGGGATGCGAGTGTTGGTGAGCCATCCGCGACCAATTGTT
>CAYMQW010000260.1:0-4084 GCA_964392595.1 uncultured Nitrospiraceae bacterium | reverse complement strand
GATGGCCCGAAGATTGGATGCGAGATTGGTCAAGTTATTTTCTCGCGGGTCCTTAAGCCCATTGATCTTTCGGCTGACACGGGAACATTTTGGTTCTTCGGGGAAAAGTCGTACAGGGTGACGTGAAAATATTGTAGGGTGGGCACCGCCCACCATTTTTTTATGCCGGGTTTCTCCCCGGCACGACGAGTCCCTTTTGTTTCGGCAAAAGTGCCCAAAACCATTTTCGCCCGTGCGCGTCCTCTCCGATCCTGCTCGGAGCAGTTTCTCCGGGGTCCGTCCGCCTCCGCCACGAATAAGATGGCTCAGAAACTCACGGAGTCTATCCTGAGCCTTGTCGAAGGGCTCAAACAGTCTTCGCCAAAGAAGTCGATTCGGGGCTGCGGCTCCGCCGCACCCAACGCGGTGCGGTGAACCCTCAATCTTGGAATGAAATGGAAAAAAACAACAAATGAACAATTGATGCTTTGGTGTTTTTGTTGTATCATGATCTCAAAAATTGGAGAAGTTATGCGACGTCTTTCCATCGAAGTGACACCACAACAACACCAACGCCTCAAAGCCATCGCAGCCTTGCAAGGAAAAACTATCAAGGAGTATGTGCTGGAGCGGGCGTTGCCGCCAGCACCAAAGCAAAGTCCTCAATCTGATGAAGAAGCTTTACAGCAGCTGGAAGAATTTTTAGCGCCGAGGATCGAATCCGCAGAACGAGGAGAATTTTCTTCCAGATCCGTGGACAAAATTTTCGAGGACGTTCGCCAAGAACGTCACTAATTGGACTGTCGAATTAGTAAATTTTTTCCTACTGCCGTTTATATGTGACTCATCTTATGAAACGCCAAAACCAACAGGGGATGTTCAAAAAGGTGCGCTCAGTCCTGCCCTGAGCCGGTCGAAGGGAAGGCCGCAGGCACTTTGACGCGCGAAGCGTACTCATAGTACGTGAGCACGGCAAAGGGCCGAGAACGCCGCTGACGCCCTTTTTCAACATTCCCATAATGAGTTCCTACAAATTAACCAAAGACGCTGAATGTGACCTGGAACAGATTGTTCGATATACCATCAGGGAATGGGGTGAACGCCAAGCCAAACAGTATGTGGACAAACTCCAGGAGTGCTTTCAGAGGATTGCCGACAAGCAGGCGATTGCCAGGACATTTTCAGAACGGTTTCCACAAGTTCTCGTCACCCGTTGTGACCATCACTACGTCTTTTACCTACACCCCAAAAGAAACCCGCCACGTATTCTCGCGATCCTCCATGAGCGAATGGATTTGCTGGCCAGGCTCAAAGCCCGTTTAGACTAAAAGATTTTCCAGCAAGAAGTGCCTGGTCGCCAATATAATTAATGTCCTCATGGCATTAAGCCCACTGATATCCCAACTGACTCGATAACATTTTGCTTCTTCTGGAAAAGGTAGTGCGGGGTGAGGAAATAGCCTTGTAGGGTGGGAACCGCCAACCTTTTTTATTTTAGCCGGGTTTCGCCCCGGCCCGACGAGTCCCTTTTGTTTCGGCAAAAGTGCCCAAAACCATTTTTGCCTGTGCGCGGCCCTGCGGGTGCCTCCGCCTCCGTCCCGAATCAAGATGGCTCAGGAACTCGCTGCGCTCAAACAGCCTTCGCCGAGAGGCCGATTCGAGCCGGAGGCTCCGCCGCGCCCAACGCAGTGAAATGCAAATCCCTGGACGACAAATATTTAGATTAGTATGGTAGGTTTCGCCCACAGGGAAAAATTTGAAGTGCCGAAGAAAGTTATCTGAGGTTGAGGGCTAGAACGTGGGAGGAGTGAAAATGTAAAAAAATACGGCATCCTGCTACATCAAAATCATAGTAATGTCGTAAGCAGGAGAAAAGACTGGCAGATAACATGGTGTTTATAGAGAACCCATGCAAAGAGATGGTGTTCTGCCGATTCGCATAAGAGGCCGTTATAACTGGCTGGACGGGTAGGATGTCGTTGAGGATTGGAGGAGTTCACAAACCCTCGACGAGAAATCCCAAGGCGTGTTATACGGACAGGAACTCAAAGATCCGAATCTTACGCGGATCCATCTAAAAATTGTTAGCGCCATAAATAAATGATCACGATATTCGAAGAATTTGGGAAGCTGCTGGACGAGAGATTCAAGCGAGGAGTTGTTACGACAGAAGATTCTGTTCGATATACGTTCTTTGCTGCACTCCTCAAGTCCGGAGTAACTCCAGATCAAGTTCTAATGGAATATCCCCACCCGGCGATAGATAGGGCAAAAATTGACACGTGGTTACCTTCCTACAACGAAGGCTCAATAGCCTTAGAATTCAAATATGATCGCGACCCTCCAGGCGGGAAGAATCAGCCAAAGACCCAAAAGGCAGGTCATGTATTCAAAGATTTGCGCCGGCAAACCCTCCTGGCGAAGGAAGTTGGGGTGCGATCGTATTTCGTTTACGTAACAAGCGAGGAAATGGCCGTGTATTTTCGAAACCAAAATAATGGTCATGCCAAGTTTTGGGAACTGGAAAATGGACAAGAGACGTCTATAGATGAGCAGTACTTGTCAAATAAACCAAAAACATTTTTAAATGTGCTTGGCGGGGTTTTTCAAGCCAAGGTAGTCGGTGTATTTCACAGCAGCTTATCAGGCGGCAACTATTTGCGCGCATATGAGGTAAGGCTAAGTGAGCGCTAACAAGGAGCTCGCTCGGATGTTCACTCCGCTGCGCTTCGTTCACACCGCACAACTTGGTTGTTAGGTGATAAACCAAAAACTGTCAGATCAAGCCAGAAAATGTAACCGAATACCCAATAGTGTTACATGGAACCTGCCATTTCCTCGTGAAAGGCCCTTAAACACTGACTATTGTGATTTAATAGGATTTGCCTCTCACGCCTCTAGTTCACTTGATTTGTTTTTTAAGTATTTCACCCGCCTTCGTGCGTGGCTTCGCCGCCGTCCCGAATCGGCTTTTTCGGCGAAGGCTGTTTGAGCGAAGCGAGTTCCTGAGCCATCTTATTCGGGACGGTGGCGAAGGCACCCCGGAGACCCTGCTCTGAGCAGGGTCGGAGGGGCCGCGCATGGGCGAAAATGGTTTTGGGAACTTTTGCCGAAACAAAAATGCCTCGTCTGCAGGGACGGAACCCTGCATAAGATAATTCCCTATGGAGTAACTCACTTTAAAACTGCTTTGAACAAGGCCTCGATGTTTTTGTTGAGGCCCTCCCGCCCCTTTGTTAGAATGAGCTGATTAATTCTTCCTAGATAATTCAGGAGGTTAAGAACGTCTCACGTGCGTAAAGTCAAACTTCGTGAAGGGGTGGACCTCGCTAATCTCTTTGGACCGCGGGATATGCATCTCCGGTTGATTGAGGATGGCTTGCAGGTCCGGGTATCCGCGAGGGGTGATGAAATCACACTCGAAGGTCAGCCGGAGGCGGTTGGACGTGCCGAACACCTACTCTGTGATCTGGCTGAACGGACGATTGGACGGCGTCAATTAAAATCCGAAGACGTCACCCTGGCCCTCAAAGCCACGGAAATTGAGGTTCTTCCTAATCACGAATTTCTCGATCCTGCTCCTATCTTTACTCCCAAAGGGTCAGTTGTTCCAAAGACCCCCACTCAGCATTTATACATCGAAGCGATTCAAAAACATGATTTGGTGATTGGGATTGGTCCAGCGGGGACGGGAAAGACCTATTTGGCTATGGCTATGGCCTTGGGTTCATTGCTCAGAAAAGAGGTGAGTCGGATTGTGTTGGCGCGGCCCGCGGTCGAGGCCGGTGAACACTTGGGGTTTTTACCGGGGGACATGTTTGCAAAAGTGCATCCGTATCTACGTCCGCTGTATGATGCGCTGTATGGCATGATGGATATGGATCGGGCGAATCGGTTAATAGAACGTGGAGACATCGAGTTGGCCCCGCTGGCTTTTATGCGTGGACGGACCCTGAACGATGCATTTGTGATTTTAGATGAAGCTCAAAATGCCACGGCGGAACAAATGAAAATGTTTCTCACGCGGCTAGGTTGTAACTCGAAAGCCGTGGTCACGGGAGATATTACACAGGTGGATTTGCCGCCGGATCGCACCTCAGGATTG
>CAYMQW010000259.1:0-4112 GCA_964392595.1 uncultured Nitrospiraceae bacterium | reverse complement strand
GCCCGAAGATTGGATGCGAGATTGGTCAAGTTATTTTCTCGCGGGTCCTTAGTGCATATGTTTGACTGGAAAGTCACTGCTCCTTTTCAAGCGACCATTCCGATGGTCGAGGTGATGGAGTTTGAGGGAGACAAAGTCAAACGGGCCAGATTGTTCTTTGATTCCGCCTTATTCCCTGCCGAAATCAAAGCACAGATGATGTCACAGACGGTCGTGTAATCCAGACTTGTGTTGGGGTTGGTGTGAACATATATCAACCCCAACACTCACAAGGTTTGATCCTTCCACTCTACACGTTCCAATAAATGGGTTTTGTACGACACGTGCGAGTTTGATCCCTTGTTTGAGATTTCGTATCTTGGGGTTGAGGTTTACACTCACCCATGCTGGATATCGTTCTCTATCAACCAGAAATTCCTCAGAACGCCGGGAATATTATTCGGCTATGTGCGAATACCGGTTTCCCACTGCATCTTATTCGCCCTTTGGGTTTTAAAATCGATGACAGAAAGGCTCGGCGAGCGGGGTTGGATTATCATGAATTAGCCAATATGGCGGTTCATGACAACCTTTCAGCCTATCTGGATGTACGAAAGCCCACTAGAATTTTTGGGATCACCACCAAGGGGACAAGGCCGTATCACCAGGTTTCTTTCGAGCCAGGCGATGCCCTGTTCTTTGGCCCCGAAACGAGGGGCCTTCCTGCTGACTTTTTAGACAATTTGCCTCCCACCCATCGCGTGCGCATTCCCATGAAACCCAAAAGCCGTAGTCTGAACTTGAGCAATGCCGTCGCCGTCATCGTGTACGAAGCCTGGCGGCAGCTTCAGTTCCCTGGCTCCTACTAACAAGGGCACCTCTAAAAACGGTCCTTTTTCGTGATGGCGGCGTCAGGCTGCGTGCTCAAATCCTCATGTATTCGCCCCTACACTCCGGTTTTCTGCGCGCGCCTTTCTTGCCCTCACAAAAAAATACCTGGTTTTTAGAGGTGCCCACAATACTTTCAATGCAAAAAGAAATCGCTTTTTTGCCGAATTTCAGGAATGCCCTTTTAACAGAACAAGATAGAGGGCGGCGGAAATCCCGGCACTGCCGAAGACCGTGCACATGATGACAATTTGATAATTGGCCGCGATCAACGGGGAAACCCCGGAAAGAATCTGTCCAGTCATCATTCCTGGCAAGGACACGAGCCCGACCGCGAACAATGAATTGGTCACTGGAATTAAAGCCGCCTGTAAGGCGGTATTTCTTGCCTCGACATAGGGACGGTCTCCTAAGCATTCTGCCTCGAATCGTTCCGCGGCTAGGCTGACGGCATTCATGGAACTCGCAAAGAGCATTCCCGCTAGAGGCACCACATAGCTTGGCAAGAACCAGGGTTGGACTTTGAGTATGACCTGAGTCACCAACCCCAGAGTCAGTCCTCCTCCGACCAGGATGGCGATCAAGGCGTTCCGGTAGAGATGAGGCTGTTTCTGCCGCACTGTCCGTAATGCGATCCAGCTGGCGGCGACCAGCATGACCCCTAACGCCGAGATAATTACTCCGGCATGTTTGGCCTCAAAAATGAACCGTAGGACGTAACCGATGAGCAGCAATTGAATCAACATGCGTGTAACCGCATGCAGGGCGGCTTTGGTATTGAGGGCCCATCGATACAGGATGGCCAGTACGATTAGGGTAGGCACCAAGGCCCATAATATTCCTGACAGGGAAATGGCCTGAAGGGATGTGTTCATGTTGGAAGCACCTCTATGAGGGTGTTGAAAAAGTATGTTTTGAGTATTGCCGAAGGGTCCGGCAGTGGCGTTCTCGGGTTTTTGTTGCCTTTGGGTTCGCTGATTCGGCGCTCTTCGCGCTCACGTGTCGCGCATATGCTCCGGGCGCCAAAGTCCCTATGCCTTTTCCTCGACTGACTCAGGGCAGGACGGGCCTTTCTTCGGCAAGACTCAGGACAGGTTTTGATCACTCTACGACGTTCCTGATGCTGATGTGCGTGACTGTTTTGTAAGTGAAATTTGAAAATTTAGTGTTGTTCAACCTCAAGACAGCAGTTAAGCGCAAAAAAGACGTGTAAGATATTGGCGTGCATGGTGAAATACAAAAAGTCGTGGTCACCTCCATGGTGATGAGACGTTTTTTTATTTTGCCAGGTGCGTTAAGGGTTCGTCACGAAATAACCGGTACAATTGGGAGGCCCAGATTTGTGATCGGGGCAAGGCGCGACGAGGGAGCCTAGCGGGGCTATGTGACTGAGGAACAACGCCGCCCCGGGCCAAAGATGGGCCTCCCCGGAGGGCCGGACGCTTTTGGGCTCCGCCAGCGTCGCTCATCGCTTCCATACTCCCGGTATGCGCGCTCTTCGCTCCTTGGCTCGCTCCAAAATCGTCTCGGCCAATTGTAGCGGTTATTTCGTGACGGACCCTGAGAGTTTGCGCGGATTTTTGTGATCCAACTGCCGTTTTTAGGATCAACTGGGATGTGAGACAGACGGCTGCCTTCCCCTCATTCGGAGGATGTCGGGTGATTTAACGGTGGAGAATCGGAGATGACAATATCGTAGTTCGGCTTCCCTGCCTAGTAAATATGAGCCGCGACCGTGTTCCATATTGGAATGAGCGTGATTAACTGTCGCAAAATTTTACACTAAGCAAAATAGGTTCTAACCTATTGAAAGGCCTTCGTTAATTTTTGATCTCTTCTCAGTTCCCAGTTTTGTCTGTCAAATTTTCTGACAATTGTTGTGTGGAGTGGATTGGCCACGCGGTGAAATTTTTGTTTTTTGCTGTGTTCAATTTCGCATTCTGATTCAGGTTCTGTCGAGTTTGGTGGTGTTCCTTGGCCAGGTCATTTCCGGCATGCGCTTTGCTCAATCATCTTTCAAAACGGTGCAACAAGTTTCTATCACCGGAACGATGATCTCAGCCATACACATCTTACAAGGAGGGTAATGCTATGAATGGGACAACTCGACATCCCCGATCGCTGACCTATGATGAGAAGAAAGCCGCTGAAGCCGCGTTTCGCGGTTCCCAGTTTGACCCAAGTTGGTCTGAAGGTGCCCTGAAAGTGTATGAAGGGTTACGTCTGGCCATGGCTCGGCGAAAGCAGCACGGGGCTGAAGCCTTTGATGTATCACGAAACTAGGGTAGGGTATTGAAAAAGTCAGCCAGCGGCGTTCCCGGCCTCCGTCGTTACGGCTTCGCGCAGGCAGGTCGGGCCTTTGTCGTGCTCACGTACTGCCTGTACGCTTCGTGCGCCAAAGTCCCTGCGGCCTTGCTAGACGGCCCCCCCCCGCCTACGCGAGGGCATGCTTTTTGAATACACTTCGGATTGTCGTCGGGAGTATTGCTCGTGGTATTCCGAGGCATTTCCGAAAAATTTGAGTTTTTCAACACCATCCTAGAACCGGTATCTCGCCCTATCCTCCACGAATCTCGGAGTTTTCCGGAAGTGAGGTCACAACAGTGGGCGGGGTAGCTTCACCGGGTTGTCAAAATCTGATAGGCTCCATTTACGATTCGGAGCTTTGAGTGTCTGGCTATTATTGCGCTTGTCTCTCATACTCTGACGCGAACCCTTGATAGGAGTCTGGCGTGAAGGAGGTGAGAAATGGGTGCTCCCAAGATTTTCATTAAAGCCCTTCAACATGAACCGATTGCCTGTGAAACTGTTTCCTGTCCTGGGCAAGTGGTCTGCATGGAGGTGTCCCATCATCAAGATCGAGTGAAGACCTATCATGTGCAATGCGTCCTGTGTGGATGGGAAGATCATGTACGAGGCTACGAAGAACTGGGGCAGTCATGGGAGACGGCAGAACTCGAAGCTATTATCGATGAGCACCTCCTTCATCTTCAACCCGTGTGTCCTTATGATTCGGTTCCCATTGTATTCACTTCGTTACCCAGTCCTCGACGAAAAGGGCGGTATCGCATTGCCTGTTATTACTGCGGTTGTCAGGCCGAAGTCGATTGGCCTCCCCAACATACTTAGGACCTGAGAGAAATTACCTTGGACATCTCGCATCCAATCTTCGGCTCATCTTTGAACGGGCCTCAATCGAAAAGCCCTCAACATAGCTGTGCTATGCCTCGGGTTTTTCTCAATCG
>CAYMQW010000258.1:0-4133 GCA_964392595.1 uncultured Nitrospiraceae bacterium | reverse complement strand
GCTCATAAAGTTGGGTGGGGGGTTGGAAGAACAATATGAAAACGATGGGTTGGTTCGTGAACTTGGAATCACCTTAGCGCAACTCAATCTCGTGACCAGTGACTTACAGTTGGCGGTGATGAAAACCCGCATGGTGCCCATTCGAAAGGTCTTTGCCAAATTTCCACGATTGGTGCGGGATTTATCCAATAAACTTGGTAAGCAGATTCGCTTGGAACTGTCTGGTGAAGACACGGAAGTGGATAAATCCGTTGCCGATGCGCTGGGTGATCCATTGGTCCACTTGGTTCGGAATTCCATTGATCATGCCATTGAAACTTCTGAGGAACGTCGAGCGACGGGGAAGATGCCAGAAGGGTTTGTCCGCTTAGCCGCTTCTCAAGAGGGGAACAGTATTGTCATCAGAATTGAAGACGATGGCCGTGGACTGCCAATCCAAAAACTCAAAGAAAAAGCGTTGTCCAAAGGATTGGTGGGAGAAAGCGAACTGGCTGGAATGAGTGATCGTGATGCCATGAACCTCATTTTCTTGCCCGGGTTTAGCACTGCTGAACAGGTCACCGATGTGTCGGGGCGTGGTGTGGGCATGGATGTCGTGCGAACCAACATTAGTCGGATGAATGGTAGTATCGAGCTGAATTCTGAACTCGGAAAGGGGTGTTTGGTGACGATCAAATTGCCACTGACCGTGGCGATTATTCAGGCGCTCCTTGTTGAGGTGGAATGCTCAACCTTTGCGGTGCCCTTAGCCACAGTCATCGAGGCCGTCAAGGTCACCAAAGATGATATTAAAACCATCAATGGACAGGCGGTGTTGAATTTGCGAGAACGCATCCTGCCCTTGGTCCGATTGGCTGATGAATTTGGGATTCCAAACACCAATAATGTTGAGGAGTCGTATGTCGTAGTTGTAGCCATTGGAGAGCGGAGATTGGGAATAGTGGTGGACCGTCTTCGGGCTCAGGAAGAAGTCGTCATCAAATCGCTTGGGGACTATTTATCCGATGTCGAAGGTGTGGCAGGAGCCACCATCACAGGTGATGGAAAAGTGGTGTTGATTTTGGATATGGCAAACATGGTTCAAAGGGTTGGAACGCTGAATGTATCTGGGATGTCGTTGGTTGGATGAGGGACGGGAAATGAAACCGTCATGCGTACGATGGAGAAATGTCTTTTCCTCTACGGATCACGCATGATGGTTCACGACTTCTGAGGAGAGCAATATGTCGCAATTGATGAATGAAATTGATCAACGCACACGGCTGGCTGGCACCAATAAAATGGAACTCCTTATGTTCTCGCTCGGCACCGAGGAAATCTATGGCATTAATGTGTTCAAGATTCGCGAAGTGATGAAGATGCCGTCTGTCACGAAAATCCCAGATTCTGATGACCGGATTCTCGGCCTGGTGAATCTTCGAGGTGAAAACATTCCACTGGTGGATCTGAAACGATCGATCGGTTTAGGGCCGTTGGACATTGAGCATCCCAAACTGGTCATCACCGAATATAACGACAACAAGCAAGGCTTTTTGGTCTCGTCGGTCGATCGCATTGTGCGGATGTCTTGGGATCGGGTGAAAGTGCCACCTGCGATAATTCGGACCGGTGGCCAAGGTTCGGTGACGGCGGTGACGAAACTCGAGGATGGGCGCATGGTGTTGATTTTGGATGTGGAAAAAGTGTTGTCCGAAATTATGAAAAAAACAGATGAGGAACTGTATGCCGGCCTTGAAGCGACGGCATTGACCAAAGGCAAGCATGTGTTGCTTGCGGATGATTCCATGGTGGCCCGGAAACAGTTGGCGAAAGCCCTCGAACGTATGGGGATGACGTATGAGGAAGTCACCACGGGCAAAGAAGCCTGGGAGCGAATGAAAGCGATTGCGGACCAGGCAGAACGGCAAGGCTGTGCCTTTCACAAAATTGTGCAATTGGTCTTGACCGATATTGAAATGCCCGAGATGGATGGATTTACGTTTACCAAGCATGTCCGTGCTGATCCGCGTTTTGGAAACATCCCGATTCTCATGCATTCCTCACTGTCGGGGACCTGTAATGTTGAACATGGGAAAAGCGTTGGGGTAACCGATTACGTCACAAAGTTTGATGCCAGGCATTTACGTGAAGTGATCTTCCGGGTTTTTGAGGCTGAAGCCCACAAGGCGGTTCCAGCGTAAAGAGAAATTGAAAAGGCGGAAAACGGAAAATGGGAGGCGGAGTATTATACGATGCTGGCCCAAGGGAGGATGATATGACGCAGGCAGTAGGATTCTTAGGGAAAATGAAATTGACACCGAAATTAGTCGGGTTACTGTTGCTCTTTGGGGTCACGCCCATGGCCGTGGTGGCCTATATCGGCTTTAGCGCGACCGGCAATATGGAAGCGAGCGCCGGACAGCGATTCCAATTAGTCACCGAAAACATCGCGGATAAAATCGATCGGGATCTGAATGAACGATATGGGGATGTTCAAGCGTTTGCGTCAAACAGGATTGTCCAGGAACGATACAATTGGTATGAGGCTGATCTGCAATCCAATGAAATTACTCAAGCCATGAATAAGTATGTAGATATGTATGGGATTTATTATCTCATGTTGTTTGTGGATACCGAAGGTGATGTGGTGGCCGTGAATTCCAAAGATGCAACTGGTAGCGCCATTGATACGGCCTTCCTCTATCAACAAAACTTTAAAAATTCGCCATGGTTCCTAGCCCTTCAAGCGGACCAGTACACGACGAAGATGCCATTTACGGCACCGGGTAATGATGTTTCCACTGGAACCTTCATCGAAGATATTCATGTGGATGAGCATGTCCAAGCTGCGTATCCCGGGGATGACGGGTTGACGCTCGGTTTTTCCGCTCCGGTGTACCAGGGCGGAGAGGTGATTGGGTATTGGTCGAATCGTGCAAAGTTTTCGTTGGTCGAGGAGATCGTTAAAGAAAGCTATCAAGAATTAAAACGATCAGGAATGGGAGGGGCAGAGCTGACCTTGCTGGATTCCCAAGGCCGTGTCTTGATTGATTACGATCCGAACCAACAGGGAACGGAAGATGTCGTTCATAACCTTGAACAAGTCATCATGAAATCAAATTTGGCAGACCAAGGTGTGGCCATGGCCCAAGAAGCCGTGGCTGGGAAGAGTGGTTTCCTGCAAGCGTTTCATGCCAATAAGCAGATTTCGCAGATTGGAGGGTATACCCATTTAAAGGGTGCACTAGGATACCCTGGGATGAATTGGTCTGTATTGGCTCGGGTACCATCGGATCAAGCAGCGGCGGAGGCCACGGCGATTCAACGGAAAATCTGGTTGGCTGTATTGGTGTGTTTAGGGGCCATGTTCCCGATTGGGTGGTTGATTGGTCGGGCCGTGGTTCGTCAAATTAAGCCCGTGGTGGAGGTGGCTAAGAAAGCCTCAGAAGGGGATCTCACGGGTCGCGTGCCCGTGACGTCTCAAGACGAGCTAGGAGAAATTGGAGAGGCCTTTAATACATTTTTAGACCAGTTAAATTCAATGATTGGGCAGACCGCACAAGTGGCCCATACCGTAGCCGCGGCGGCAGAAGAATTGTCTGTCAATGGATCGCAAGTGGCACAGGCGAGTCGCGAACAATCTAGTCAATCAACTCAAGTGGCCTCGTCGGTTGAGGAGATGTCCGCGACAGCGAATGAAATGGCCAGGAACGCGCAAGTCATGGCATCCACCGCGAAGGAACTCAATGTGACTGCCGTCAAAGGTGGTGAAGTGGTGACCAATTCCATGAAAGGGATGGAAGCGGTCGCCAGCACGATGCACGTGTCCGCGGATCGCATTCAAGCGTTAGGGCAGCAATCCCAACAAATCGGGGAAATCATTCGGGTCATTGAAGATATTGCCGACCAAACCAATTTATTAGCATTAAATGCGGCGATTGAGGCGGCGCGAGCCGGTGAGCAGGGTAGGGGATTTGCCGTGGTTGCCGACGAAGTTCGAAAACTAGCCGAACGAACAGGGAAAGCGACCAAAGAGATTGCTGCGGTGATTGAGACGGTCCTGACTGGAACCAAAGAAGCCGTCGCATCCATGGAATCGGGAACGAGTGAGGTGCAGACTGGAATGGAATTAGTCAATGAAGCCGGTGCGCGCC
>CAYMQW010000257.1:0-4140 GCA_964392595.1 uncultured Nitrospiraceae bacterium | reverse complement strand
GGGAATGTTGAAAAAAGCCGCCAGCCTTCGCTAAAGCTACGGCTGACAAGCCAGCAGTTCCCATGCCTGCCGAAGCGGCTCCGCGTAGGCAAATCGCCATTTTCCCGGACCTTCGTCCTCACGTACTCCATGTACGCTCCGCGCCTCAAAATGGCTGAAACCTTGCTGGACGGACTTTTTTGAACACTCCCTCCCGCTGATGATGGCCGTCTCCTCTTGAGCATGTATTTGCCATGGGAGTCAAATAGTTAACGGTTACAGACGATAGGTGCTGAACGAGGTGCCCAGATGTTTGGCAATCCAGCTTTGATTGCCAAATGTCTGGACAGAATGCAGTTGCGAGGCGTTGAGAAGGATTCTGCAGGTTCCTAGGAACCTGTGCGAGATTAGCAATCGTGAGGAGGGGGAGCTGGTTTGGGTCAGATGTTTCGATCGTTTGAGGCGAATAGTGGGACTATTCAACGAAAATGTGGAAGGTTGAAAAAGGCCGTCCAGCAAGGCCGCAGGGCTTTTGGCGCACGGAGCGTACCCGGAGTGTGAGCACGCCAAAAGCCCCAGATCGCAGCTGGCGGCCTTTTTCAACCTTCCACGAAAAGGATCGGAAGATCTGGCCACATCCAGTACCCCCGCAGTAGATCTGTCTAATCTTGGACAGGTTCCTAAACCTTGAAAGTGGAGACAATACCTTGGAGGTCTTCAGCCAGACCACACAATTCATGGCTTCGTGTGGCGGACTCTACCGCGCCTGCACTGGTTTCTTCTCCAACTTGAGTCACCGCCTCGAGATCTTTGGCGATCTGATGAGTGGTCGTGGATTGTTCTTCCGCGGAAGCGGCAATTTGTTGAATCATCCCGGCCGTTTGCATTACGAGACTTTGGATTCGTGTTAAGGCATCACTCGTTTCATTGGCCAACATGACCCCGTTGCTGACTTTCTGTGTCCCGTCTTCCATCGACATCACGGCAGTTTTCGTGTCCGTCTGAATTTGCCGAATCATTTCGGAAATTTCTTTTGTCGCCTTCGTGGTTCGTTCAGCGAGTTTTCTTACTTCATCGGCCACAACCGCAAAACCTCGCCCTTGTTCCCCAGCACGTGCGGCTTCAATCGCTGCATTGAGGGCCAACAAATTCGTTTGATCCGCAATGTCTTCAATGGTTCCAACGATTTCACCAATTTGATCAGAGGATCTTCCCAAAGCCGTGATCACCGTAGAGGATTCTCCCACAGCATCGGCAACCAGCTGCATGCTCGCTACCGCTTCGGTCACGACTTTATGCCCATTTTTTGCCGTATCCGCAGCCTCTTGGGCAATGTCTGAGGCTTCCTGGGTATTTCGTGCAACTTCCCCAGCCGTCATCGTCATTTCTTCTACCGCTGAAGCCGACTGCGTGATCTTGATCTTTTGAAGATCGACACCCTTCGCCATTTCATCTGCCGTGGCGGACATTTGTTGTGAATCAATAGCGACTTGGTTCGTGACTTCCCCCACTTTCGCCATGGATACGTGTAGTTTATCGATAAATTGATTCACCAGTTGGCCTAACTGGCCAATTTCATCTTGGCCTGTCACAGGGACTCGTTTCGTCAGGTCACCATCGCCCTGAGCAATATCTCCCACAACTTGGGTCAGCCTCTTCAGGGGAATAATCACCATCTTATGCACAAGCCATTGGACCATCACCAACGTGGTCACGATGACCGCGAGTAAGTGTCCGAAAGAGTGTAGCCAGTTCTGATCTGAACCAACGACCACATATAATTGAATCGCAGCCTGGATAAACGCAATAGCTCCAAGAACCAGGGCGATTTTGATTCCAATTTTAAAATTTTGAAATCGCATGCTTCCTCCACAAATCCATCAATTCCCAGTGCCTATATAAAAAAACGTAGAAAAATTTCTTCGGGATTAGAAAAATTTCTACGTCTTCGTCTTGAAGAGCCTTCAGATCTCTTCCCGACAAGATGGATCAGTCTAATTACTCATTTCTGTCAATGTATTCAATCGGAATCTTGTGGTCTACACTTAATATGTAGAGGAATTGCGGATTTTATGCCTATTCAGAACATCCTCCAGTGGAATCTCGCTATCATCCAAGAGGTTGCTTATGAAATTGTCATTGGGTGCCAGTTTTATCACCCTACGAGCATTAGAAATTTGTTCCCGCAAAAGGTGGAAGGAGGAGATTAGAAAAAACAATGTTAAAAAGTGCAAACGAACGCGATCTAACCTGAGAGAACCGCTAATAAATCTTCCGGTTTCTCACAATAGTAGTCGGGGTCAAGGGCCAGGACTTTTTCCCGAGTTCCATAGCCATATCCGACGGCACAAGCTCGCATACCAGCCGCCTTGGCAGCTCCTACATCGTTGGTACTATCTCCCACGAGAATGGCCTGTTCCGGGGCCACCCCTAATTGATCCAGGATTCGAAATAACATCCCCGGATCGGGTTTAAGGTCAGAGGGATCGATCGGACATTCAATAGCGGAAAACCTGCCGCGAACGCCTAATCCATCCACAATCCTCAGGGTATATTCCAAAGACTTATTGGTCGCCAGGGCTATGGTCTTGTCTTGTAAGGTGTCAAACACCCTATCAAGACCCGGATACAATTGGGTGGAATCCAAGCAATGGGTCAAATAATGTTCACGAAAGATTGTTAAGGATTCCTCGTAGCACTCATCATTGCCTTCCCCAACCGAAAGCCGAAGTAAACGTTTGACCCCATCTCCCACAAAACTGAAGATTTCCTCAGGGGATCTTGTGGGCAATTCCATGTCTTTCAACGTTAAATTGACGGATACGGCGATATCGTATTTCGAGTCAATGAGGGTCCCGTCAAAATCGAAGATCACTAATTGGAATAGAGCATTGGCACTTTGGGCTTTCATGATTTGGCATCTTTCAATGACGTTCTGAGGCGTTGCAACACGACTTTTCTCTTCTCGTTCGTTTCTTCCAATATTGCTTGGCGAACAAAGTCAATTAATCGCTTTATCCCCACATGAGGCGGAAACATCGGAGCCGTAATCCGCCAACGATTTAATACCGCTCGCACACGGACCCAAACCGTTTCCTCTCTTCGCTCAGGCAGGAACGTGGCGGCCTCCCAATGAATGACCCCCACGACTTGAAAGGTGACGGGAATAACGGCCTCGGTACTACTGACGATTTCCCACTCTTTCACATCATCATTCACCGTATATCCGAGGATCACCACCACTTGGCCCCAGGAAGGTTCTTCCTCCCACTCAACGTACGACCGCACGGTTTCATAAGACAAGGCTTGTAACCGTGCGCCTCGTTTATCCAGAGAAAGATATTTTTTCACGGTGTCGGCAGGATCGTTAATCAGATCACCGGTTAACCCGAAAGCCTGGCTGGAGCAGACAACAGTGCTGAGTGTACACACCAGCACAAATGCGAGGACCGTTGTCGGAATAGACGTCCGGCAATCACGCAGGATTTGATACAACCAATTCATGGCAAAACAGAGGCTGCTAAAAAGCATGCCCTGAGTCTTTCCGAAGGGTCCCAGCGGCATTATCGTCGCGGAAAAGGTGAAAGCGAAAATGAGGGGAAGTCAAAACCACAACAGGCGGGAGCGTCGGACAGCCATTAGCCTTTAATCAAAATCACTAAAATAATCCCAAGGAGCAGCCATAACGGAATGGACAACATCAAGCCCCAAGCCAGGCCCTGTGCTGTTTTCAGGCGTCCTTTTAGTGACCGTTTTTCGAGGGCTTTCTCAATACGAATTTTGACATCTTCTAAATGAAACGGCTTGGTAATATAGTCTTCCGCTCCGCAACTAATGGATTCCACCGCCGTCCCAATGGAAGGATGGCCCGTGATCATGATAAAAATGACATCTTCGTCGACTTCGCGAATACGTTTTAGCAATCCCATCCCATCCAAATTGGGCATCATCATATCGGCCAGGATGATCTCAAAATTTCCCTTTTGATATTTGTTGAGGGCATCTTCCCCATCCTCTGCCGTAACGACTTCAAGGTCTAGCGTATGCAAAAATTGAGTCAAGGCATCACGAACTCCTTCATCGTCATCGACTACGAGTATGCGTCCTGCCACAGCTCCTCACTTTCTTTGCGGGGAATGTTGAAAAAAGCCGTCAGCCTTC
>CAYMQW010000256.1:0-4143 GCA_964392595.1 uncultured Nitrospiraceae bacterium | reverse complement strand
TGGCTTGTCAGCCGTAGCTTTAGCGAAGGCTGGCGGCTTTTTTCAACATTCCCTTAAGACTTTTCCCCATCCTGAATATCAGCTCCAATGGTGAGCAATTCTTCCCGCAACCGATTTAATGCATCCGCATGGACCCGGCAAATCCCAGACTCGGTAAGCCCTTTCGTTTCGCCAAGCGCTCTCATCGTCATTCCTGAAAAATAATACTGACGAATGACTGATTGTTGGCGTTGCGGCAGTCGTGCAATGGCTCTTTGAAGCACATCGCCCACCTGATTAGAAATACACGCGGCCAACGGATCCAATTGGTTGATGGCTGGCAGCATATCTTTGAGCGTGCAAGCTTCATCCTCATCCCCAACCCATTCGTCAAGACTGAGCACCGCGGCTTCCTTCATGAGGGAAGCCCCCATATCTTCGGGGGGAATGCCTAACAACTCCGCGATTTCATCTTGAGTGGGAGGTCGTCCAACTGTTCGCACAAATTCCGCTGAAACCTGTTGAAATTTTTCAATTCTGGCGCGAACCGATCGAGGGACCCAATCCATGGCACGAATTTCATCGAGCATGGCTCCGCGAATACGGTATTCGGCAAAGGTGCGAAACTTTATTTCACGAGATGGATCGTACCGAGTCATCGCCGACAACAGCCCCATAACCCCTGCACTGGTCAGATCTTCAGCGTCCAAAGCTGCCGGGTTACGAAGAACGAGTTCGGTAGCTATTCGACGAACGATAGGAAGAAAATCACGGACGAGTTGATCGGCGTCTTTTCCGGCAAAAGCCGGATCACTCGTCCGTTCGGCCTTGTTATGATTCCCATTGCTCGATACCGCTTGAACTGGCCGTTCAACCCGCTTGCCTCTCAATTTAAGCCCACCCACTCGATGTTGATACATCCGTAATGTCCTTGTTTAATAAAAAAATGCCCATTTCTCGACCGAGAATAGGCACACTGCAAGACCAAATTGAGACATCTCCAGTTCGATAACCAGACGAACCCTTGGGTGCAGTATGCCACCACACTCAGGTCTCTTGGCTTTGCGCCCTACCCTCTCGAGTAGTTTGCCATTGTCACCCGTATGTTAAGGAAATAGAGGCGAATTCCTCCTTTACCAACACCGTGAGTTTCGCGGCCTTTGATCCATAGTCATTTCGTTCGTTATCGATTCAACGCCCGAGAAAAGACCTACTCCGGCTCATTGTTCCTTTGTCGGAAAAATATAAAAAATCATTAATCATTTTTCATCTCAGGCCCGAAGCAGAGTTGCTAGCAATGCCAAGAAAAAGACCACGACAAGAACAAACAAGAAAAAGAAGGAAGGACCTATACGAGTGTTCATGACACTTTTTTGGTAGAATCACGATGTATAGCCATTCGATCTCCCTCTGGATTTGTATTAACGTCATCGTTCGCCAAATTGGCTCCAGATCCTTTGGATTGCTCACGATATCTGTTACACTTTCTTTGTTTTGGAAACAGGGAACCCATGTTTTTGGAATCACCGGTTGCATCCAAGTCACCTCTGACTCCTCGTTGGTAATTCCCATACGAGAAAACCGACCCGTATGATTTCACTCCCGCTTCGATTAAGTTTCATCTCGTTCATTCTGGTGGCATGCAGTTATGCCACAGGCCTCGCCGAAACTGAGAATTGGGACACACTCAATACGGCGGGGATGCTGGCCTATCAAAAAAAAGATTTCCTGACTGCCAAAAATCTTTTCGAGCGCGCACTTGAAACCCTCGAAGAAGGCGAGCAACCGAATCCCCATGCTGCCACAACCCTCAATAATCTCGGCGCCGTCCATGAGCGCCTTGGTGAATGTGACCAAGCAGAATTACGGTATAGAAATTCCCTGGCGGTCATAGAAGCAATTCAGGGTCCTCATCATCCGGATATCGTAATGGGTTTGAATAACCTCGCCTCATTGTACTTTTCACAACAATTGTTTAAAAAAGCCGAACCGCTCTGGCAAAGAGCCTTGGGGATTAGCGAACGCATCTTAGGAGAGAAACACCCACATTTAGTTCAAACACTCGTCATGTTAGGAATCGTCACACACATTCAACGAAAATTTGACCAAGCGGAAGTTTTTTATATTCGTGCTATTCGCATCACCGAGCATTCACTGAATCCTGAGCATCCGCGACTCATCTCACTGTATACGCGTTATGGCTCCTTGCTTCGGCAAGCCAATCGGGAAGAAGAGGCCACAGTCGTCGATCAAAAAATTGAGTCGCTCCGTTCAGCGAATACGGTCTCCACAGAGAACCCTGACTAGGAGACTGTCCGAGATTAGCGATCGTTACGAGGGAGCGCTGGTTTGAGTCAGATGTTTCGATCGTTTGAGGCGAATAGCTTGGGCTATTCAACGAAAAGGATCGGAAGATCTGGCCAAATCCAGCACACCCGCAGTAGATCTGTCTAATCTTGGACGGGCTCCTGGTCAGGGCATAGACCCTTGAAATGAGCGAAGCAATGCCTACGAAGAAGATTCCCTTAGGACCAGAGGCGCCTCTTGTAGACTTCCACCCCATCATTGCCAATTGGTTCATCGAAAAAATTGGTGCGCCCACCGATGTGCAGACCGCCAGTTGGCCGATCATTCGTTCAGGTGAGCATGCCCTCATTGCAGCCCCTACCGGTTCAGGGAAAACCTTAGCCGCATTTCTGGCTTCGATCGATTCCTTATTCCATCAGGCCGTCTCAACAGATCTCACGGACCAAACGCAAATACTCTATGTCTCGCCGCTTAAGGCTCTCAGTAACGATGTACAAAAAAACCTCCGGCAACCGTTAACCGAGATTTCGGCCAGAGCGTTAGAGGCGGGGTTACTCCTTCCGGAAATCCGAGTGGAAGTCAGAACGGGTGATACCTCCGCAAAAACACGGCAAGAAATTCTCCGTCGCCCTCCCCATATTCTGATCACCACCCCCGAATCACTCTTTCTGTTACTCACGGCTCGCAAAAGTCGAGACATTCTCAAAACGGTCCGCACGATCATCATCGACGAAATACATGCAATCGCAGGAAACAAACGGGGTTCGCATCTCGCCCTGTCTTTGGAACGCCTGGATGCCCTCACGCAGACGAAGCCCAATCGCATTGGGCTTTCGGCCACTCAAAAACCCCTAGAAGACATCGCGCAATTCTTGGCGGGAGGCACAAGAAACACCTCCAAAGATGAACACCCAACGTGGACCCCCAACCCCTGCCATATTGTCAATATGGGACAACAACGAGAATTGGATCTGGCCATTGAAACGCCAAAAGATGAACTGGGCGCCATCGCGACCAACGCCATTTGGGCGGACATCTATGATCGACTGACGGAGCTGGTTCAAGAGCACCGATCCACATTGGTGTTTGTGAATACGCGACGATTAGCCGAACGCATTTCCCATCATTTAACCGATCGTTTAGGCGAAGATCTTGTCGCCACGCATCATGGAAGCCTGTCACGTAAGGTGCGGTTGTCGGCGGAAGAACGATTGAAGAACGGGCAGACCCGTGTCGTTATTGCAACGGCATCATTGGAACTGGGGATTGATATTGGATTTGTGGATCTCGTGTGCCAAGTGGGATCGCCCCGAGCCATTGCGACTGGCCTGCAACGAATCGGTCGAGCAGGCCACTGGGTGGGCGCCACATCCAAAGGTCGATTATTTTGTACGACCCGTGATGAACTCGTGGAATGTGCCGCACTCATTCGAGCTATTCATCGCTTCAACCTGGATCAGATCATCATTCCTCAACATCCCAAAGACATTTTGGCGCAACAACTGGTTGCAGAAGTAGCAGCGCAAGAATGGTCTGAAGAAGCCCTTTACGAACTGTGCGCTCGCGCCTATTCCTATCGCGCCCTCACCAAAAAAGATTTTCAGGAAATTGTCAGCATGCTGGCACATGGCTTTATCCCGAATCGTGGCAAGCAACACGCGTTCCTCTTTCACGACCGAGTCCACAAACAATTACGCCCCCGAAGAGGGGCACGACTGGCCGCCCTTACATCCGGCGGTGCTATTCCCGATACCGCAACCTATGCGGTAGTAGCAGAGCCACAAGGAATTACCGTGGGATCGGTGGATGAAGATTTTGCTGTGGAAAGTATGGCCGGTGATATCATTCTGCTTGGCA
>CAYMQW010000255.1:0-4146 GCA_964392595.1 uncultured Nitrospiraceae bacterium | reverse complement strand
AGCTTGGCTCCTATTTATGGATTCTCAACCCACAAATTTTCCTGAAGAGCCAAAACATTGAAGCTACCTATTCGGTGCTTCTGACTAACTTATATCGCGCGAAAGACGCTCTCAATAAATATATCGGCCAACGATTTGCACAACCGAGAAACTGAGATCAAGAACATCGTTTCATTGTTTCAAACTTTTATGTCAGAAGATTCTCCCAATTGATGACTCAGCTCCAACACTCCCCTTCGCC
Organism: uncultured Nitrospiraceae bacterium; assembly: GCA_964392595.1. Taxonomy (GTDB): domain Bacteria; phylum Nitrospirota; class Nitrospiria; order Nitrospirales; family UBA8639; genus Nitronereus. Next base: position 3,905 of record CAYMQW010000255.1, on the reverse strand, counting down.
CTCATGAACCTGAGGGACTCTGTGACATTGAATGGCTTCTTGGAAATACTCGACTTCGAAAAAATATAGAGACTCTGGCAAAGGAGAGCCAACGCGACTCAAAAGTCTTTCACCAAACTCGTCCCCCGTTTACACGCCTCCATGACATTCTTGAACCTATCCAAGCTGAACGAAGCCCCTCCCATCCTTCTCATTGCCAAGCGACAGATTGCACTCAAGAATTGGACCGACAGTTTTTTCGAAGAAATGATGGGTACGTGCTCTGCCCCGCCTGTTTCGCACAATTGCCCCCACCCCTTGAGTGCAATGACAGTCATGCGGAGGTATGAATTAAATTGGCAGAAATACTCAACAGAACCTGACTCCCGATGATTATATGCGCCTGGCTATTGCCATGGCGCAGAATGTCCCCCAGTTTCCGTTCGGTGCAGTAATCATTCGACGGACCACAGGCGATGTCCTCGCACAAGGATTTAACCGGTCTTCTCACAGTCCAACCTTCCACGGCGAAATCGACGTGATCATTCGTTGTGCCGCCGACCATTCACCAATCGATGGGACAGAACTCGATTTGTATACGACGGCTGAACCGTGCCCCATGTGTCAGAGTGCCATCGAATGGGCCGGGATTTCTACGGTGTACTTTGGGACTTTGAACCATTTTCTACAGAGCCACGGATGACGGCAAATCGATATACGGTGGCTCGCCGCACCCCATTTCGGCCCACCACCGTCATTGGCGGCATCCTTGAATCCGAGTATAACGCTTTGTTTGAAGCCGCCCACACCAGTGACTTTAAATAATAAGTCCCTAGACAATCAATTGGAAATTTTAATGGGGTCAGACTCGATTTTTATCAAAAAAGAAAAGGTGCGGAACCCTTTGCAGAAACACATTTCCTTCTCTCCGAAAAAATGTTCCCAAGACCTTTTCAGTGCGGAAATTTGGGAACGGCTTACCTTTTCACTTTTCGCCGCGCGAGGAAGTTTTTTGTAAAACGTAAGAGGGTCTCGGGTGAATGGTATGGTGCGATTCTGACGTTTGGATCTTGCATCAATTGCTTGAGGTCTCCTGCTGGAGTGTGTTTGCTGATCTCGGCGGAGAGGGAAAATCCGGCGCTGCCAGGCCGCCAATATTCGGAGCGAATGGGAAGCGGGTCACTGCCGGGTAAAATCCTTACGCCTTGCTGTTCAGCTTGTATGAACTGCGCGGGGTACGGCAAAAATCTGGGCCGACCGCTATTGTCTCCCAAAAAAAACTCCTCAGCCATTTGGGACGGCAAATACTTCGAAAGAATCTTTCCTGGCTCCCCCCACCACTTCCATGCCCCCCACGGGACCATGGGTAGGCCTCCGCTATCTCGAATGGCTTCGACTGTGATGGCCAGGCTCGCACCATCCGGGAACACGGTTTCGGTCAAGAGTGCTGATACTTCTAACTTTTCTCTTGTGACAATCTGCCGTCCAACCACGAGCACGAGTTCGTCCCCTCGATGCGATCGCAGAATGAGCGAGGATTTTTCTTCCGTGCGGCTTACGGTCCACGCCTCCCAATATCCATCCCGAATGGGTTCCTCTTTGTCAGCCATTTTGGCAAGCCAATTAAACCAATCGTCACCCTGAGATTCGGTTAACAGGAGCACCCCGCCAAACTCTGTGATGTCGTGCTCATAAGCTTGCGCTGCGAAATTCACGCAAGCGGCATCAAAAAACTTGTGTAGTGGAAAGCAACTGTGAATATGGACGTGGGGATCGACAAAAATGCGCATTTCGTTCATGGGTTTTCGGTTGCCTCAATAATCTCTTCGGCGTTGACCGTCTCTTTTTTGAGGCACCACTACGTATCTGCGCTACCGCTCTAATACTGCTAAGGCTCAAGACACCCAACTTTGTCACCTGTGGTCCGAAAGTGGCTGCAAGTCTGTCTGCCCCCATAGTAAAAAAACAAGAGTTTAAGGCGATGGGAAGGAGGAAAAAATCTCTTGGTATTCGCGAACGGCTTGGTCCCAGGAAAATCGATCTAACATGTGAAAGCCATGATGTATCATTTGAGCATAGCCTGCTTGATCCGTTTGGTAGAGTTCGATAGCGTGACGTAACGCGCCTTCAGTGGCCTGGACCATTGATTGGAACAAGGGAATTCCTAATCGTTCTGTTAATCGATCGCCTTCAGGCCAATAGGCACAATCCAAAATTGCCCTCCATCCTCGTGCGGTCTCTTTCACACCAAGACCTGACTCGCGAAAGAGGAAACCCGTTGGAGCATCGGATTCCCGGTGAAACTGATCGCTCAAAGAACGGACGGTTGCATTCAACGCAACAGAGGGGTACGGCACGACTTGCTGAACCAACCCACCGGTCGCTCTTGCCACCACAGGGGTTCCGACGGCATAGCCTTCCGTCGCCCCACCAAAGGGTTCATAGAGGGAACACATCACCATGAACGACGCTCCACGTTGAAGTTCCATGTATCCTTGCTCCATCCGAAAAGGAAACACCTTCACCTCGCCCGGTCGACGCGTTGCCAGGTTTTGTAAAAATTGCAGTCCTTGAATCCCTTCATCTCCAGGAATCGGAGTAAAGACAAACTTCGCCTGCCCAGGCGGGATACGATCGATGGCTGCCGCCGCGAGGTCATAGCCCTTTTGTCGCGGATCATCCCGACCAAAAAACAGAAGTACCGGCCCATCAAAATTGCCGAAATCTAATGACCCCCATGCCCTCTCAGGTTGATACGCTTCCAGTTTTTCGATCATCTCCCGGCGACGCCTGGCTTTTTCTTCCAAGAGACCATCGTAGCTTCCAGAAGAAGCGTATGTTCGTGCTTCCAGCGAAAAATCAAGTTGGCTAAACAGTCCATTGTTAATGCCTCGAATCGTCCGTTCTTTAAACATCTCCTGAAGATGCGGGGCAAAGATGTCCCGATGCACGGGTTCCTGAATCAGCTCATGCGCAAAATGTTGGGAGACGGTGCAAATGGGACCATCAAGAAATGGGCCAGCTTTGGCTAGAACCGTCGGACCAGGCAACACACGATCCGTCATTCTTTTCATTTCCGCTTGACCCACAGGCCTATCATAGGAGTTGTGCAAGGTTAATAAGCAAGAGATTCCAGAAAGTCGCGGATCATTCTTGGCCACGATGGCCGCCCCTGCTGCCTCCCAGTCTTGCAGACACAACACCACATTCCGAGTCAATCCTAGCGCCACAAGGGCTTTTGGTACAGCCGACGAGAACAACAATGAATCATCGAGTAATTGCTCCGGGTGTGCTGGATTTAAATAAGGATTGCATGGAGCTTCCATACCAGGTGGATCTCCGCAATCACAGGGCGCATTAAAAAAATCCTGGGAATCGAACAGATAAGTTGTAAACCCTTCACCACTTTGATGCCGAAAGATCTCGACCTGATGCTTCTTCCCATCAAAGACAAGAAAAAAGGTGAGGCCTGTCGATTGAATGGAATCCATAAGCTTTGGTTTGCATTTGGTAATCTCGCGAAAAAATGGCGTAAACGTAACGCACCGATCATCACTCATGCCGGCCATGTGTTTGGGCAAAAGACGCATCACCGCTGCCAGTCCCCCAAGCGGCGCAAATTCATTTTCGAAGGAGACAAAAACTATCGTTTTCATTTGCGTATTCATTTCCAGAAAGGGGAGAACACAAGGGTAAGGGTTCGCACAAAAACGACGTCACCTGTTTGGGTTTAGAAGGGATGAGCAACGCCGCCAGACAGGATGGATGGACGCCCAAGGGAAGTTATTCTTTTGCGAGCCCTAAGGACTTGAGAGAAAATAACTTGAACAATTTCGCATCCAATCTTCGGGCCATCTTTGAAGGGCCTCACTCGAAAAACCCTCAACAGAGCTGTGCTAGGCCTCGGGGTTTTCTCAATCGTTCCG
>CAYMQW010000254.1:0-4159 GCA_964392595.1 uncultured Nitrospiraceae bacterium | reverse complement strand
CTCAAGAATGAGCGGCAAAACACCATACAAGCCTGTCGAAGGAAAGGCCGCAGGCACTTTGACGCGCGGAGCGTACTCATAGTACGTGAGCACGACAAAGGGCCGAGAACGCCACTGACACCCTTTTTCAACATTCCCCACACGAATTGACACGAAAGGAAGGGCACGACTATCATGGGCTCTTCACAAGGAGGATGTCATTATGAGTTATGCGATTACGGTTCGCGATCTGAAAGATCGCTTGGATAAAGGGGATACAATTTTTTTATTGGATGTCCGTGAGCCTCACGAGTACTCCATGGCAAAGATTGAAGGATCGGTTCTGATTCCCCTTGGGGAATTACCCACATCGCTGGACAAATTAAACTCCAACGACGAAATTGTCGCGTTATGCCATCGAGGCATGCGAAGTGCTGATGCCGTTGGCTTTCTCATGCAACAAGGGTTCAGTAACGTCAAAAATCTCATCGGAGGCATTGACGCCTGGTCCACAGAAGTTGACCCAGAAGTTCCACGATATCGATAGTTTCATGCCAGTCATGTGGCCCCAGCCTGCAAAGATGAGGAAATCATTTTTTTTGCTTGAAAAACTCCACCGTTTCGGCAAACCCTTCGGCTAGGGATACGGAGGGTTCCCAGCTAGTTTCCTCTGTGAGTTTTGAACAATCCAACACGCTGCGCAATTGTTCCCCCTTTTTCGCGGGGCCATGCCGTTCCTTGCATTCCACTTGTGTGAGGGTCTTTAATCGGGTGAAGATGTCGTTGACCGTGGTTTCTTCGCCAGTCCCCACATTATAGATACCATTCACATGCTGATTGACGGTCGTCATAACCGCCTCCACCACATCTCGAACATACACATAATCCCGAGTTTGCAATCCATTTCCATTGATCAGGATTTGCTGTCCTTTCAACAATTGTTGCGAGAATATCGCAATCACTCCAGCTTCCCCTTCCGGATTCTGCCGGGGTCCATACACATTGCCAAACCGTAGTGCGGCGTAGTGAAGTCCGGCCACATGGCGGAAATATTCAAGATAATATTCACAGGATAACTTACTGATCCCATAAGGGGACAAGGGAGAAGTTTGGTGAGTTTCCGGAGCCGGAAATTGATGCTGTTCTCCATAGACCGCACCCCCGGAGGAAGCAAACACCATTTTCCTGACTCCATATTTTACAGACAATTGCAACAGGTTAATCGTTCCCAGGATGTTGACATTGGCATCGAACATCGGATCTTCCGTTGACCGCCGGACGTTCATTTGCGCAGCCAAATGCACGATCACCACAGGGCGTTCGCGTTTCAATATTCTATCCAACCGCGAACCGCAGATATCAGTTTTATATAACACGGCCTCTCGATTGACATTCTTGCGTTTCCCAGTCGATAAGTTATCGATCACCGAAACTTGATGCCCTTCCTGAACAAACCGATCGACCACATGCGAACCAATAAAACCCGCACCACCCGTCACTAATACATTCATGAACGTCCTTTCGACTCATCCCACACTGCGGGGAAAATACCTCGAGATGAGGAGATGAATTCCAACAAGAAGGATCTCAAGAAAATATCAACTCCATCCAAGCCATTTACGACACCTCCTGTACAGGTAAGGGCTCGCGCAAGAATAGCTTCCCCTGTTTTGGTGGTGAGCCGCCTGCCTGGCAAGGCGCAAGGACTGCGCATACTCCTCGTATGGAAAGGACGAGCAACGCCGCCAGACAGGATGGATCGACGCCCAAACAGGGGAAGCTATTCTTGCGCGAGCCCTAACCACTGCAAACCTAACAACATTTCCCGATTTCCTCTTTTCCCCAATACCGGAGAGTCGAGATGCCCGAGGCAGGCAAACCCCAAACTTTTGGCCATTTCCTTTACGTTGTCAATCACAGCCGCACGAACCGCCTCATCCCGAACGATGCCTCCACGGCCAACCTGTTTGATTCCGGCTTCGAATTGAGGCTTGACCAAGGCAATCACCCAAGCCTGCGCCGCCAAAAATTTTACGACACATGGCAGAACAAGTTTTAAGGATATAAACGACACGTCAATCACTCCGAGCGCAATAGGTTCGGGAATCGCCTCGGCATCGAGATGGCGAATATTACATCGCTCCATAACCACCACTCTGGGATCATTGCGAAGCCGCCAATCCAATTGCCCATATCCCACATCGATCGCATACACGCACTCCGCGCCTCGTTGCAACAGACAATCAGTAAAGCCACCGGTTGAGGCACCGATATCCATAGCCGTCAATCCCTCACAGGAAAGGTGAAATGCATCCAATGCCGCCACCAGTTTATCACCGGCCCGACTGACATAGGCTGCGGCTAAGGGGGTCACTTCAATCGTGGCCGTTTCATCCACCAGCTTGGCGCGTTTATCAACCAACATCCCGTTCACTTGAACCAACCCGGCCAATATGATGCGTCCGGCTTGCTCACGACTGGGCACCAGTCCCCGATCGACGAGAACGGCGTCGAGACGCTGTTTAGGAACATTCTTCTGACGAGTCATACATTCAGGAATGCAATCGCGAGCGGATTTTCTCGGTGAGGTATTCGTGGGAGGCCAAAATCCACAAGGCAAGAATTACATGGCTTCTTCTTTGTCAATGCTAAACGCTTGAAGCCGCGTTTTCCCACCGATGTCTTGAACCATGATTTCCACTTTTCGTTCAGCGTCGTCAAGCATTTTCAAACACGTCTTAGACAGTTTAATGCCTTCTTCAAAGATTTTCAGCGAGTCATTCAACGGGAGATCACCTTTCTCCAGTTCGTTAACAATCGTTTCCAGCCTTGCCAAGGCATCTTCAAATTTTATTGCCGCCATATATTCTCTCTATTCGTTTGGTAGTCCCGACACCACACAATCCCGTCATGGGCATTATGAGCCAGGTGAATTGGTGTCTCACCATTTGTACTCGGCTACGGCCCTTTCTGCAATACGAAAATCAAGCGACCCCATTATACGCTGCCCCATTCAGAGGTCAAGGATTAGTCTCTTCCACTATGAAATGATACTGACGGGAGAGCATGATTCTACCATGAAATGATACTGACCAGGGTCCGGGTTCTGTTCATGATGAGGAATACCCCTCATCATGAACGGCCTCGTTGAAGTGGCAGCGCCTGAAGCCCTTTGAGGACTTTGCGGAGATGATCGAGCGGCACGGGGATGGGATTGCCGTCTATGCCAAACCCCGAGAACAAGGTCTCGCTTGGGTTCGTGGAGGGGCTCAACAATAAGATCCGAGTAATTCAACGAAGGGCGTATGGGGTACGCGATGAGGAGTATCTCCGCCTGAAAGTCCTAACCTGTATGCTCAAGCCCATCTGAAAAACGGCTCATAATCACCCACTCACTTTGGAGAAGACCCAACAAGTCAATTGATACCCTTGGATTCACATAATAAGTGCACCACCTCTTTTCCTTTTTTATTCTCATGGCTTAGGAGTGATGCCATTCTTCATGGATGAATTGGGCCGAGGGTAGTAGCCGTTAGGCACCTCCTTAAATATTTGGCTGAATACTCTGCCCAAAGGCCATTTGGTGGGGTGGTGCACTTATGAGTTGAATCCGCCACCAATAACTTCGAGTAAGATTACAAGAATTTTCATAAGAAAATAGGACTTGAGGTCACTACTGTCCGGCAAAAGCGACTAACACCCGCGATAACTTCTTGTTCTAACAAAGGCAATCACGAACTCATGGGTATTACCGATTTCAATTGTGAAAAATGCTGTGCTGAGGCACTCTCCGATATTTGGGGAGCACACCATGCACCAGGGGCAACTCATTTTTTCACAAGTCACCGACCATTGCCCCTTGCACACCTTACGCCGCTCTGTTCAGCCTTATCAAGGCGAACGCTATGTAAAGCAGTTCCGTTGTCTCGATCAGTACCTGGTTCTGGCGTTTGCACAGCTGACCTATCGCGACAGTCTGCACGATATCGAAGCCTGTCTTCGTGCTCAACAGAGCAAGCGCTATCATATGGGAATTCGAAGTACGATGTCCCGGAGCACCCTCGCCGAGGCCAACGAACAACGAGACTGGCGAATCTCTGCCGACTTCGCTCAGGCTAGTATTTCCCAATCCGTAAATGAGTCTGAACTGAGGGAGAGCCGGGAGGCCGTCATCCGGTGT
>CAYMQW010000253.1:2593-4166 GCA_964392595.1 uncultured Nitrospiraceae bacterium | reverse complement strand
GCAGGGGCATGACCCGGTTTTGCAAGTGACCTGTCGGGACCGAAACCGAATGGGGATTCAGTCGGACTTACTTGGCGCATATCTTCTAGGCATTCGCAATGTTCTGTGCTTGACCGGGGATAGCCCACAAGTCGGGGATCACAAAGAGGCTAAACCCGTATATGATATGGATTCCGTTCAGGTCATGCGGACCATCGGTTTATTGAATCAAGGGCGAGATATGTCTAACAAACCGTTAGATGGCGCCACGGATTTTTTTATAGGTGCTGCAGTGGCTCCTGGTGCCGACTCTACTGACGTCATGCATCAGAAATTGAGTGCAAAAGTCCAAGCCGGTGCACAATTTTTCCAAACTCAAGCCCTGTATTGTTCCGATTCGTTCCAGAGGTTTATGTCTGAAGTGCGGAAATACCCCTGTAAGGTCTTGGCCGGCGTGTTGATTCTACGCTCCGCGAAAATGGCAGAATATTTGAACGCCAATATCCCGGGGATCGACGTTCCCAAAGAAATCATATTTGAAATGAAGAATGCCGGAGAGTCTCATGAAGCCGATGTTGGCGTGGATATTGCGGTACGCCTCATTAAAGCAGTTCGTCCGTACTGCGATGGCGTTCATATTATGCCTGGCCGTTTGGGGGATCGGGTGCCCGAGATTATTCGAAAGGCGGAATTGACCTGATGACAGTCCCGGAGTTCCAACGTCAAAAAGAAAAAGGAAAGAAGCTGGTCGTGGTCACTGCCTACGATGCGTTGTTTACGCGAATCGTGGAGCAAGCCGGAATCGAAGCCATTTTAGTTGGGGATTCCCTGGGTGTGGTGGTTCAGGGAAAACAGGATACGCTGTCGGTGACCATGGAGGATATGCTCTACCATACGCAACTCGTCGCTGGTGCACGGGAGCGGGCCTTGGTTATCGCCGATATGCCGTTCATGTCATACCAAGTGAGTATCGAAGAGGCTCTGCGGAATGCCGGACGTCTGATTCAGGCTGGAGCTGGAGCGGTGAAGCTGGAAGGCGGAATTTCCATGATCGATCGTGTGCAAGCCCTGACGCGAGTGGGCATTCCCGTGATGGGGCATATCGGGATGACGCCTCAGTCTGTTAACCAGTATGGAGGATACAGAGTGCAGGGTCGGGACGAAAATCATGCGGAGGACTTGCTGGCGGATGCTCGTGCATTAGAAGCCGCGGGAGCCTTTTCACTCGTACTTGAAGCCATGCCGGCTGATCTTGCGAAAGTCATCACCCAAGCGATCTCCATCCCCACGATTGGGATCGGCGCGGGTCCTGATTGTGATGGGCAAGTGTTGGTGCTCTATGACCTTCTTGGACTCTTCGACGACTTTACCCCGAAGTTCGTTAAGCCGTATGCCCATTTAAAAGCCGATGCCCTGCAAGCTCTCCGCCGATTCAAAGAAGAGGTGGAATGCCAAAAATTTCCTTCTGACCTCGAAAGTTATCATTAAACCCTAGGTCAGTTCTTTTTTAATTTTTTTTGCATGCAAGAATTACCAATATTGACCCTTCCACTTTGCCAACTTTAAGGTATCGTTCTATTGACAAATCACTGAA
>CAYMQW010000253.1:1083-2576 GCA_964392595.1 uncultured Nitrospiraceae bacterium | reverse complement strand
CATCAATCTTTGGTTGGCTCTGACTTTGTGTGAGTCAGGGCCCTTTTTGTGACATTTTCTAAGGGATGAATACACGGGCCCTTTAGGAAAATAGAGAGCTGAAATGGCAAATTTAATCGTCATTGGATCGCAGTGGGGCGATGAGGGAAAAGGGAAAATTGTCGATATTCTTTCCCGTGATGCTGATGTGGTCGTTCGTTTTCAGGGTGGGTCCAATGCCGGTCATACAGTGGTGACCAAAAAAGGAACCTATATTTTCCATTTGATTCCGTCCGGCATTTTAACGAGGGGGAAATTGTGTATTTTGGGAAGCGGGGTCGTGATTGATCCTGGAGCCCTGATTGAGGAATTGGATCAACTGCAAGCTCAAGGGATCAAAGTTGGGCGGAATTTTTTGATTAGTCAACGAGCCCATGTGATCATGCCGTATCACAAGGCCATTGATAAAGCGGCGGAAAAAGCGAAAGGGTCTCGTCGCATTGGCACCACGGGGAAGGGTATTGGTCCGGCCTATGTGGACAAAATGGCTCGTATTGGCATTCGAGTCAGCGATCTTCTCAATCCCGATGTTTTTCGGGAAAAAGTTGAAGACAATTTGGTCGAGATCAATAATTTCCTTCGGCACGTGTATAAAACTCGAGGGTTTACTGCAGGTCGTATTGTCGAGGAATATATGAAGCATGCCGATCGATTACGTCCTCATGTCGCCGATGACTCCTTGCTGCTGCACAAGGCCATGGAAAATGGGCGCCGTGTCTTGTTTGAAGGGGCGCAAGGCACGCATCTTGATGTTGATTTTGGGACCTATCCCTTTGTGACGTCGTCAAGCTCTTGTGCCGGAGGCGCCTGTACTGGAACAGGTATCGGCCCAACAAAAATCGATGCAGTGCTCGGCGTGACAAAAGCCTATTCCACACGCGTTGGGAGCGGGCCGTTTCCCACGGAATTGTCCGATTCCGTTGGGGAGGGATTGCAAGAACGCGGTCAGGAATTTGGAGCGACCACGGGACGCGCCCGCCGGTGTGGTTGGTTGGATGCTGTGGTGCTGCGGTATGCTGTGCGCGTGAACGGATGCACGTCCTTGGCCGTCACGAAATTGGATGTGCTGGATGGCTCACGCCAATTAAAAATTGCGGTTGGGTATCGCCATGACGGAAAACTCTATAGGGACATGCCCGCTGACCTTCAGATTCTTTCAGAATGCGAACCGGTGTATGAAGTGCTGCCCGCGTGGACGGGATCGACCACAGCGGTCACATCCTATAAAGATCTTCCCCGAGAGGCCAAACGCTATTTAGGACGGATTGAAGAATTAACTGCTTGCCCCATTGATATTGTGTCCACAGGCTCCCATCGGGAACATACTATCATCCTGAAAAATCCGATGACGGCTATCCGTCCGCGCACCAGAATTCCCAAAGTCAGCGTGTAACGGAACCCGACTCCTGTTTGACAAGCAGCAAGTCGGTTGCTAGCATCGATCTTCGGTGAGC
>CAYMQW010000253.1:0-1073 GCA_964392595.1 uncultured Nitrospiraceae bacterium | reverse complement strand
GCTAGCTCAGTTGGTAGAGCATCGCCCTTTTAAGGCGAGGGTCGAGCGTTCGAGTCGCTCGCGGCTCACCATGTTTTTTTCCTGCCCCCATCCTCATTCCAATCAAATTCCATAAACTCGAAATCCGAATATCGAAACAAATCCTAAATCAGAATTTTTCCATTTGGTCATTTTAAGTTTGTTTCGGATTTCGACATTCGAGTTTCGGATTTACTCAATTATGCTTCCACCTTCAGCAGAGAAAACAGAAGTTAATTGAAATAGCTATAATTCGACAGGGGAACTATCCCTTGCACCAATTGGGTTTCCCGGAAGTCTCGGTTTTGGGCAAGGCAAATTTTTTGTCCAGAAGCAGTTTGGACACATTTTCTCCATTCGCCATAATCCGGGCGGTGAGGTAGAAGTGCTCGCCCCGCTCCAAGTCGAATAACTCAATCTCTCTGGCATTTTCCAACACGGTATTCACAAAATTCCTGGCTTTGAGGGCAAGCTGTTTTTCCTTATCACATTGTCCGAGGATTTCTGGAGTATCGATTCCAGCAATGCGGATTAAAAGCACGTCGCCAAAAATATTGGGAACATTGGGGATCGAGACGAAACAGGAGTGGGCGTGGTAACACCGATGAAAGGTGACATTATGAAAATGGGGGTCAATGGCTGAGGCGGGAGAGTAAGTAGTTCCCCAGAAGACGCCAAGTAGTATGATAAGACGGAAGAATTTCATCTCTAAGGCCCTGATTTTCCTTGGCTGTGACAAATTGTCTCTAATGGACCTTGAAATGGCAGTTGGATCACATTAGTCCGCGCAAGCTCTTGGCGCACTTGGCAAAATACAAAAATGTCTCATCACCACCGAGGTACTCAGATTTTTTGTATTTCCCCATGCACACCAATATCTAACACGTCTTTTTGGCGCCCATCTGCTATTCCTAGGACGAAAGAGACGAGTGTATCACAAAGAAAGGAGGACACAAAACGGAAAGCCAGTTGTACCCAGTAACTTCCGGTTAAGGACTTACATAAGAGGGTAAACCACCCTGATCCTCCAAGTGTGTTAACCCAGTCGGGTCAAC
>CAYMQW010000252.1:0-4227 GCA_964392595.1 uncultured Nitrospiraceae bacterium | reverse complement strand
ATTGGTCAAGTTATTTTCTCGCGGGTCCTAAGGGTCCGTCACGAAATAACCGGGGCAATTGGGAGGCCAAAATTTGTGATCGGGCAAGCCGCGACGAGGGAGCATAGCGGGCTATGTGACCGAGGAGCAACAACGCCCCTTGCCAAAGATGGACCTCCCCGTAGGGCCGAGACGCTTTGCAGCTGCGCCGGCGTCCCTCCAAAATCGTCTCGGCCAATTGCACCGGATATTTCGCGGCGGACCCTAAGCATTAGGCTCTTTCATAACAATACGAGTAAATAAACTAACTTTCAGGAATTCTTTTTCCTCATTTGCCAGCTTACCAAGCCCGAACCCAATAAGAGCATCGTGAAAAAAATTCTGTGGTCACCTCGGTGGCGATGTGCTATTTTTTTTATTTTACCAGTGCGCCAAGAGCTTGCGCAGACTTTTGTGATCCAACTGCCGTTTCCAGGTTCCAAGACCATGTACTTGCTTCTCTTCATACTGACCTTTGTCGCATTGACGCTGTTCCCAAGTTATACCAACGCCACGCCCAACAATCGCGCGATTGGAATTCCTGGCGTTCGCGGCGGAGTCGTCACGACCACGGAACCTACCGCAGCCAGAGTGGGAGCTGACATCCTTCGACAAGGAGGAAATGCCATTGATGCCGCCGCTGCCGTGGCCTTTGCACTCAATGTGGTGGAACCGCAGTCCTCTGGCATTGGTGGTGGTGGCTTCATGATGATCTACCTTGCCAAAACGAAAGAGACTCTTGTTGTTGATTCCCGAGAAACGGCTCCCTCCCTGGCCAATCCCGACATGTTTCTCAACACAAAGGGCAATCCGTTTCCCTATTCCATTCGCTCAACAAGTGGCCTTGCCGTAGGTGTGCCGGGAATGATTCGCGGGATCGCGATGGCCCTGAACAAGTGGGGAACACTTTCGCTTGCCGAGGTCATAGCACCCGCAACCCAGATGGCTTCGGACGGGATTCGAGTCAGCAAACGGCTCGCTGAGGACATTCACATTGGCAGTAAAGATGGACGACTCGCGAACGAACCCGGCAACTCATCGTATCAAGTAGCCCGCAAGGTTTTTGCACCAAATGGAGTGCCACTCAAGCAGGGCGAATTGCTCGTCCAACTGAATTTGGCCAACACATTTCGCCTCATCGCCACGCAAGGTCCTGATGCGTTGTATACCGGGAAGATTGCCGAAGCTATTGTTGCAACACAACGGCATGCTCGAACAACCACAAACCCGACTGATCAGAAACACCTACAAGGCCGCATGACCGCACACGACCTGGCCAACTATCAGCCAGTGGTCCGCCAACCAGTTGAAGCCACGTATCGGGGGTACCGGATTCTCTCAATGCCCCCACCCTCTTCGGGAGGACTCACCGTCCTTCACATTCTCAAACTTCTTGAACGATTTCCCATAGGGGATCGCACTCAGAGCTATGGCTTCGGATCAACTCGAACGCTTCATGTCATGGTTGAAGCCATGCGCATAGCCTTTGCGGATCGTGCCGTCTGGATGGGCGATGCGGATGTAGGGGCCATGCCGACGCAGAGCATTCTGAACCAAAACTATATTGATTCTAGATCGGCCATGATTCATCCCGATACACGCCAAGAGTTGGTCACCGCAGGGAATCCTCAACTTTTTGATATATCCTCTGAAAACCGCTCGGCACACATTCAGGAGAGCCCCCCCTTAAATGAGGAAGGAATAAACACCACGCACTTCACCATCATCGACCAAGCCGGTAACATCGTCACCTATACCAATACCATCGAATCCAGATGGGGCACAGGACTCATGGTCCCCGGTTTTGGTTTCCTTCTCAACAATGAACTCACGGACTTTAACGCGATTCCAGCGTTGAATACCGACTCCAATCATTTCAATCCCGGCGCCAATGATGTCGCACCAGGCAAACGACCACGAAGCAGCATGGCCCCCACCATCGTCTTTCAAGACAAGCAGCCCATCGCCGCCTATGGCTCCCCCGGAGGTTCCACCATCATCAATTCTGTTGTGAATGTCACCCTCAACTTGATTGATCACCAGATGCCCATTCAAGAGGCCATTGACGCTCCCCGCCTCTCGCAAACCAGCGCGAATGGAAGCCTCTCCTTAGAAGCACAATTTTCCTCGAAAGTGGTAACGCAATTGAAGGCCTTAGGACATCGGCTCAAAGGGAATCCATCCCAAATAATTGGCGCAGTTCAAGCCGTCGTAATACATACAACAAATGGGCACCAATACGGCGCCGCCGATCGACGCCGCGGAGGCAGTGTCATCTCATTACAACAAAACCAATCAGGACACAAAGAATTACGAGCAAAGTAGTTACAAAACGTTCCTCGCACCTTTTTTCTCTAGCTTACTGAACGCTCCAAAGAGTTGCCTGTACGCGCCAATAATGATATCATGATAGCGAATAAGGAGGCATTCGTTATGGGACAACTGATTGTCCGGAACCTGGAAGAAGACGTAAAGGCTCGATTACGGAAACGCGCGTCACGACATGGGCGAAGCGTGGAGGAAGAAGTGCGCGACATTCTTCGCAATGCCACAAAAGGAGAAGGTAAACGTAAAGATGGCTTTGGTTCAGCAATGAACCAGCTATTCCAAGGTATTGGGCTAAAACAAGACATCCCAGAACTTAAAGGAATGTCACCTAAACCAACCGGGTTCGAAAAATGATCATTCTTGACACGAATATCCTTTCCGCAGTCATGCAAGAAAAGGAAAACCGCACGATCGTAGCATGGCTAGACTTACAACCTTGGGAATCAATCTGGATCACGGCCATTACCGTGTTTGAAATTCGATTAGGGTTATCGACGCTCACCAAAGGAAAACGGCGAGTAAAGCTTGAAGAGGCATTTCACCAGACCTTGGAAAATCTTCTCGAAGGAAGGATACTGCCTTTTGATGAAGATGCAGCACTCGCGGCAGGAGAGTTAGCAGCCGAACGACGCCGACGTGGGATCACGGTAGATATGAGGGATACTCAAATCGCAGGAATCGCAACCGTAAAGCGAAGCACAATCGCCACACGAAACACGAAAGATTTTAAAGAATTAGCCGTGCCCGTAATCAACCCATGGGAAGAAACCTAGGAGCCGGGAAACCACATTAACATCCCTCAGAGATTCCGAGGTAACTACTCAGGTTGCTTCAATCTTGGCTCAGAACAAGGCGCGAGGAACGCAGAACCGGAGCGTATGTGGGAATACATGAGGATTTGAGCACCACAGCAACGCCGTCATGAGCCAAAAGGGAAGTGACCTGAGTAGTTACATTCCGAGAAAGGGATTTGTTCATGATTATCGCAGACACTGAAACCGTTGATCTTTCCACAGCGACTGGCCCGATGCGTAGCTATATTTTTCGACCAGTAGCTGATGGTCGATATCCTGGTCTCGTGTTGTATTCGGAAATCTATCAGGTTACCGGGCCGATTCGGCGTATCGCTGCCTTCTTGGCTGGTCATGGGTTTGTGGTACTGGTCCCTGAAATCTATCACGAGCTGGAGCCACCAGGCACAGTTCTCAACTATAATAAACCTGACACCGACCGTGGCAATCAGCATAAAATTACGAAGACGCTCTCAAGCTACGATGGTGACACACGGACAGCGTTGGACTACCTCCAGGCTTTCCCACACTGTACTGGAAAACTTGGGGTCATGGGGATTTGCCTTGGGGGGCATTTGGCATTTCGCGCGGCCATGAACAAGGATGTGCTGACCGGAGTGTGTTTTTACGCCACGGATATCCACACTCATAACTTAGGGAAAGGCCACCACGACGATACCCTGAACCGAGTTGCGGAAATTAAGGGCGAACTGCTCATGGGCTGGGGACGCCAGGACCCTCATATTCCCCATGAAGGCCGTGCAGAAATCTACAAAGCCCTAACCGACCACGGCGTCCACTTCCAATGGCATGAGTTCAATAACGCACATGCGCTTCTCCGAGATGAAGGCTATCGATACGATCCCGCAGCAACCCAGATTAGCTATAGTATGATCTTGGAGCTGTTAAATCGGAAATTAGGCGAGGGAGACGTCCAGAACAACACGTCTTCGGAGTAACGGAAATTGGAGGCAGGCAAAATAAAGGGGCTCTTTGGTGCACTTGACTCTCAACAAAATATTTTATCCCAGTTATGTATTACCTAAATTGAGCGATTCTCTTTCAGCCCGTCGGCTTGTGGAGCCGAATG
>CAYMQW010000251.1:0-4239 GCA_964392595.1 uncultured Nitrospiraceae bacterium | reverse complement strand
CGGTCAGAGACCCCACGCATGTTCGTATGCACTTTGTCCGGGAACCGGGAGATCCTACAACTGCTCGCATGGCATGGTGCGGCGGGCTGCATCGGGAAGTCTAAGGACGTACGCCGATGATGCACGGTCGTGGGAACTTACCTCATAGGGCAGACCAGAAGGAAGTTAAAGTGTTTAGTCAAGACTTTACCATCTTACAAACCCCGCAATCTCGCCAAAGGCGTCACTGTCGAATAACACCTTTCACGCCTATCTCAAAAGGTCAACTTCCATATACGTTAAATCAACCCTATTCCCCGTAGCTTGCTACGGGGTTACCGAACAAAGGGAAGAGCTTGAGAAACCGTGGTGTCTCAAAACAAATAGCACTTCCGCTGAATACCCCGTCTGCTTGCGGCGGGGATCTTTTATTTCACGCTGTCAAAATGAGCAGAAAACGGTCGATAGGCTTCGGGGAAAAATTCAGGGCGTGAGAAAAGCTCAAACTACAAGCCTCAGTGGGCATATTCTTTCATCGCGGTTTCCAGCACGGTCATGGCCCGTCCCCAATGGTAGCGGGCCAATCGTTTTTCATTGGCGGAGGCTGCTATCACAATCATGAGGCTCCATCCCTCAGATTCATGATCATGAAATCGAGTTGGTTGGAGTTCCAGGCGGATTTTGATGTGTAAGCGTTGCCCAAGCTTGTTACACGTGTGTTGTAGGAAGATATCCAATCGGTGTTGAAGTGCTTGCGCAAAATCTCTGATCGTTTCTTTGGTATTGAGTAAGACATCGGCAAAGCACACGGCGACAAAGGACGTGAGTATTCTTTGCCTCTCCACGGCTTCACCCCAAGTAAATTCCTGATCGGTTGCGAGGCTCATGAATGGTGAGATTGGCGAGTTGATGATTTTGAGCAACGCTTGCGTTTCTGGCCATCCTAGGCAGGAAGGGAGTACGGGAATCCATTCAGGATGCCTTTTTACATCCACATAACTGGATTCGGGCGTGCCCTCGCTGTTCGGTGATCCAAAAGGGACGTGAAACGTCTCGGTTTGCTCAGTAATGTCAATACCCATCGGGAATCCTTTTGACTCTTTTGCGTATGAATGGTGAGGTACTTTGGCTGAAGTCACGAGCGCCTTAGAGTGGTCATCTTTAGAATGGCGGCTTTCCCTAGACAAGGTCAATGCGTAGCTAGCGCAAAAAAGATTGAAATCATGAAAGGCTGAATTGTCTCTTTCTTTCAGATATTGTCCAACCGTATGATTGTTCAAGAAGGGAGCGATGGCGTAGGAGTTGACCAAACGTGGATTTCAATGCGGCAGTAGGCATGATGGTGTTGTACGGAGTGACAGATAGTGCTCACAACCTATATCCGAAGGCAAGTGAGGGGTGATTTCGAAGCGACCTAAATCTTTGAATAAAGATTATGGTGCCGAGGGACAGAATCGAACTGTCGACACCAGCCTTTTCAGGGCTGTGCTCTGCCAACTGAGCTACCTCGGCACTTGGCAAGGATATGGACTAGCAGACTTGAAGAATCAGCTTAGCTTTATAGGAAGAGCCAAGCTGATAAATGAAGAGAGATGTGTATCAGGAAACCTCGAAAAAAATCAAGCTTCATTGGAATGAACGCATAGAAAGCAAAGGCCCCTTGATGGCGAGGTTTCCAAACGCGGTCATTTTTAAAAATGGCTGTAAGTCTTTCCTACTTGGGATTGTGCCAGGGGCGTGTAATGGTGATGTCTTTGCGGGTCACGGTGAGATATCCGTCTTCCTGGAGGACTTTCATGGCTCGGCTGACGGTTTCTCTGGAACACCCGATCATATGAGACAGCTCTTGGAAGGAGGGGCGGTCAGTGATGACGAGTTTCCCGTCCAGGCGCTGGCCCTGTGTTTGTCCCAATCGTAGGAGGCATTGAGCGATGCGGCCATAGATATCAAACATGGCCAGGCTTCGAATCTGCTCGTCGGCTTGGCGGAGCCGTTCGGATAGATGTTTGAGAATTTTCATGCTGATAGAGGGGTGATCCTTCAGCAGGGAGGTAAAGCTTTTTTGATCCAGGCATAAAAACTCTGAGGCCTCAGCGGTCATAACCGTGGCTGAACGAGGTGCGGATTCCAGAATGGCCATTTCTCCGAAAAAGTCGCGGGGCCCCAACAGGGCAAGAATGATTTCTTGGCCTTCTTTTCCCAGAAGGACCACTTTAACCTTTCCCGTCAGTACGACCATCAGAAAATCCCCAGGGTCTCCCTCATAAAAGACAATACTCCCTCGTGGGTATCGCTGTTCTCGGGCATCGGCTAAGATAAGATCGAGTTCCGTGTTGGTGAGTTCTGAAAAGAGCGGAATGGTTTTGAGATGGTCACGTTTCAATTTCATGATGGTCACTCAGGAGTTACGGCATTAGAGACTTTTGGGGCATGGTCTTTCTATTGTATCAGAGCTGAGAAAAGGAAGGTGAGGATTTTTCCCGTATTTTCGAGTTTTTCAAGTCCTAAGTTTCAAGTGACGTTTCAGGAATGATTATGTTCACCCGTTCGGGGAATGAGTTGGGTCTCTTGCTTGACGGATTTCTTAATGCACCGGTATTCTCAATTCCTTCCCAAAATAGTGTGTTGGTAAGGCGTGTGTCGGGGGTCTCATGTACCAAGACAATAGTTTGAGGACCTCACAAAGACCTCAAGACTCGCCCCATTGTTAATGCATCACGGACATTACCATGTAATTCGAGCTGGAGCCTTACTGTAATGAATACTGATGATGTTCAATCAAAAGAATTAGAGAATGATGAGATAGAAGAACCGACGGAAGGTAAAGGGTCGGAACCCGAGCAAGAAGAAGTCGATACGCCGACGTATATTGAAGACCTCTTGAAAACTGCACGATCTGCCGCTCCTCGTCTTGCTAGTCTGACGGCTGCAGTGAAAAATCAAGCGCTTCTTGCCATGGCTGATGGCCTGGAGGAGGACTCTGAGGACATTATTAAGGCCAATGAAAAAGATCTTGAGGCTTTTGATAGCAGTAATGGTCGCGAAGCCATGGCTGACCGATTACGCCTGACTCCTGAACGCATTGAAGCCATGGCTTCTGGGATTCGAGAAATTGCGGAGTTGCGGGATCCTGTTGGGGAATCTCTGGGTATGCGCCAGCGTCCGAATGGGATGAGAGTGGGAAAAGTGCGGGTTCCTATTGGTGTCATTGGAATTATTTATGAATCTCGCCCCAATGTGACGGCGGATGCCGCGGCCCTGTGCCTTAAATCTGGCAATGTTTGCATACTCCGTGGTGGTTCAGAGGCGATTCATTCGAATACGGCAATTGCCAACATTTTGTCCGTAGCTGCAAAAAAGGCGGGTATCCCAGATGGCGCCATCTCTTTTGTGGAACGAGCCGAACGTGATGCGGTCCTTGAATTTCTCAAAAGGGATGATTTGATCGATTTGATTATCCCTCGCGGTGGAGCGTCCTTGATGAAAACCGTCTCGGAGAACACCTCCATTCCGGTCATTAAGCATGACAAAGGGGTTTGCCACATCTATGTGGATGATACTGCTGATCTGGACATGGCTCACTCGATTGCATTCAATGCGAAAGTGCAGCGGCCTTCCACATGCAATGCTATGGAAACGCTTCTGGTTCACCGCCAAGTGGCTCGAAACCTTTTGACAAAACTTGGCAAAGAACTTGTTGAGGCCAAGGTGGAAGTTCGTGGTTGTGAAAAAACCTGCAACTTGATTCCTCAGGCCATTCCCGCTACAGATGAAGACTATGGGCAAGAATTTTTATCCCTCACGCTCGCGGTGAAAGTGGTCAAAGATATGGACCAGGCCATGGAGCATATCCAGCGGTATGGATCTCAACATACCGAAGTGATCGTGACGAATAATTATGGCCGTGCGCTCAGGTTTACCCGAGATGTGGATGCCGGGGCGGTGATGGTCAATGCCTCATCCAGATTGAATGATGGCTATGAATTTGGTCTTGGGGCTGAAATCGGAATTAGTACCACACGCCTTCATGCACGGGGACCGATGGGGCTTGAGGAATTGACCTGTTCAAAATATGTGGTGTTTGGGTCTGGCCAACTTCGCGAGGGATAATCAAAAAGCGAATCGACTATTCAAAAACAGCCTCAACGTAACAGGGACTGTTGAGTAATTGAAAACTTTCAGGAAGAGCAACAGGGGATGTTCAAAAAAATGCGCTCAGTCCTGTCCTGAGCTTGTCGAAGGAAAGGCCGCAGGCACTTT
>CAYMQW010000250.1:0-4249 GCA_964392595.1 uncultured Nitrospiraceae bacterium | reverse complement strand
GCACACCAATAGCTTACACGGCTTTTTTGCGCCCAACTGCCGTTTCTAGGTTGAAGCTTTGGCGGAGCGGTAAGGCAAGTTGGGTGGGGCAATCCAGAAAGCACGACCAGCAAGGCGGTCGGCAGGGAAATGGTAAAAAATGAAGCCCTGAGCCTTCCAGAGTCAGGGATTCACCACAAGAATATTCCCAGGGAAGTCCCACCCAGTCCATTTCGGAATATCAGATAGTTCTCGCATGGGTTTGAGCAACAGGCTCCTAAGTAATGGAGTCTCCTTTCAACAGTTTACCGTGTCACCCTTCCTTTACCACCGTCAACCAATTTCACAGTGTGTACAAAGTAGTTCCTTTCACCTTGGACAAGCTGATCCAACATTTTCATCTTGAGGCTTAGGCGACGGATGGTGCTAAGAAATGTGCCTGCTGCTAGTGAAAGCTTTACCTGCGTCTGCACAAATGGAAATCTTGCATTTCATTTTCAAAGAAGAACAGTTTGACTATGAAAGCAATAGAGAACCTTCTAAAAGAAGGTACCTACAAAATAATGGGTACCAAAAAGCTCAAATCTTGGGAAATGGGTGTGGTTATCTCAAACGTGAAGGACCTATCCCGTTTTTCCGCCCCACTCCCCAAACAAGACCCCAGGGGGTGTCTGGATGTTCCACGCAGAGGAGTTATTTGGTTCAAAGAATGATGGTGGGTACCTAAGGAAAATATTGGACGGAAAGAATCAAAGTCAACTCCCAGTTTTACTCCCAGTTCACTCCCGGTTTGGGTCCCAGTTCTGAATCTACGAAGAGCGCACTCAATAACACTTAACGACGGCGAATCCCTTGTTTTGATGAGGATTGTATGGCACTCTATCGCACTCAGTAACAGCGACTCACGGTTGGGTGGTTTGGGATTTTTGTTCGGTGAACTGAGGTTCGATTCTTGGTCCCCCAGCCACCCTCTTTTCAGACGGTTTTAATCGATAGCCACCCTTCAAGGTTTTGGTCCATCTTTTCAAAGAGAGGGTCCGTCAGGTCGTTGTCGCCCGTGAAGCTCTCTCGCTCATCCCTCATTTCCAGTCCGCAAAATCCTCGATTTAAACGATGGGTATGTCTCTTGGGCTCCCGGGGAATCGAGCGGTCTCAGCAATGTATTCTATTTGGGGAAAAGGTGGTTCAGGAGGTGTTGGAGGGACATCCTTCGTGGTGCCTGGAATTGCTTTGTCCCTCAAAAAACGTCTCCTCTTTACCGACGCCTGACCACCTTCTTATTTTTTCCCTGGCCCGACCTCTCTTTCAACGGTTGGACCTCTTTGGTACTCGCTACCCCTTGCTTGTCTGCCAAACACCTGAGTTGCCAGTTGTCGATCTCATACAAGCACCTCAGGGGTTGGAGTTATTATGTCCCTTAGGGGACCCTGCTAATGTCGGGTCGCTCATTCGAACGGCTGCGGCGATGGCTGTGGATCGCGTGGTGCTCCTCCTAGAAGCGGCCCACCCCTTTCATCCCAAGTCGGTTCGGGCAGCCAGTGGGACAATATTTCTTCAAAAACTCGTGCGTGGGCCTTCTGTCTCAACCCTCACTCAGGCCCGCGATATGGTCGGATTGGACAAAAATGGACATCCTCTTCCCCAATTTGATTGGCCGAAAAATGTGCGTGTGCTGGTTGGAGAAGAAGGCCAAGGTGTTCCCATTCTGCCGAACCAGAAGCTCGTGGCCATTCCGATCACCGAAACGATTGATTCCTTAAACGCGGTGGTGGCCACAGGGATGGCCTTGTATGCTTACCGTATGCAGCATCCAATATCACGATAGGACGGCTGTCTTGCTGTGTAGAGTTTAACGAGGAAAACCAGGAAAAAGATGATCCCGCATGTCTGGAAACCTTGACAAATGAGGAGTGGTGGGGCTACGGCTATGACTGGCACAGGCCAGGAAGAGGAGGTCGACGATGCCCGTAAATATGTTGAGAAAAGAAGTCCTCAAAGGGGAAAATCCGCTAGGATTAGGTTGCCACCCTTCTGAAGGCCTCAGAGCTCAGTTCCGAAGACAAACAAAGGGAAGCAGACTTGGCTGCTGAGGAGGAAATTGCAGTGTGGGAGTCAGAAGAAGTCGGTATTGTCAAATGGTCTGGAGAGCATGGGCAGCGCTACAGTGATGCAGGCTGATTTCCTATCAGTATAGGAAATCAGCTAATGTCATCAATGGATGAGGTCTTACGTGGCGTGTTCCCCGACTCCGATCAATTCATTTTCAATCAGGTGAGTGTGTGGTTCGGATTGCACGAAAGTGTCTTCCCCATGTGAAGGGATTTCGAATGGGCGTGGGGTTACAAGGGGCGCGGAAACTAACGCAGCCTCGTTGACCACGGCATTTCGGCGATGAAGGGCATCATACACCGACATGTAGGTAGGGATTGATGCGGTGATCTCGGCCCGGTCCAGTTCGCGTCGAACTGAGCTCAAGGGGCTCACTAAGACTAACTGTCCCTCGCTCGACGTGAAATATTCAAGCGCAAATTTTAACAGTCCAATGATGCTTTCGCTGAGTTGGTACACCGACGTGAGGTTCACGACCACATACCGACATCCTTCAGCATTTAGGGTTTCCAGTGTTTGCATGAAGACGTCATGGTCGTGATCAGTAAACTTCCCATAACAATCTAATACCGTGGATTCGTTGATGTGTCGTTTTTCAAGATACATGGCGTTTCCCTTCCATCATGGTGGGTTGGAGAGCAGTTAGTTACTCCATCGGAAAAAGGGGTGGTGGACTTGAGGGGCCTTTTGGGAGAGTGCCCTAGGCGTGAAATGGAAGACGGAAAGGGTCGTTTATGAAAAAACGAAATGCGAGCAAGAAGTATTTTTTCTGTACGAGCGACCAGCCACGAGCAACCAGTGACCGATGAAAGGGTGAACAGTGAATACAGCGAATTCAAAGAAATTATTTGGGCAAGCGCAGCGGTATATTCCAGGAGGGGTGAATAGCCCGGTACGCGCTTTTCGATCGGTTGGCGGACATCCGTTGTTTATCAAACGAGCGCGCGGTGCCACGGTGATCGATGTGGATGGCAACACGTTCTTGGATTATGTGGCCTCCTGGGGGCCGATGATTTTAGGGCATGCCCATCCCGCGGTGGTTCGAGCCATTCAGCGAGCCGCAAGCCAGGGAACGAGTTACGGCGCGCCAACGGAACAGGAACTCATCTTAGCTCAAATGATTTGTCAGGCGTTGCCATCCATCGAAAAGGTTCGTTTAGTCAGCTCAGGGACCGAAGCCGTGATGAGTGCCATTCGTGTGGCGCGTGGATTTACCAAACGTGATGCCATCCTGAAATTTGAAGGGTGCTACCATGGTCATGCGGATCATTTGTTGGTCAAAGCTGGCTCTGGCGCTGCAACGCTGGGTCTTCCTGATAGCCCTGGGGTACCAAAGGCCTTTGCCGGGCATACCCTCACGGCTCCCTATAATGATATCGAGGCGGTGAAGAGCCTCATTCAGAAACATTGGCGAAAATTGGCCTGCATCATCATCGAGCCAATCGCTGGCAATATGGGCGTGGTGTTGCCTAAAAAAGAATTTCTCCGGCAACTGCGTACTCTCACCAGAAAACATGGCATCCTCCTTATCTTCGATGAAGTGATTTCAGGGTTTCGTGTGGCGTATGGCGGGGCGCAAACGTTGTTTGGCATCAAACCAGATCTCACCTGCCTTGGAAAAATTATCGGCGGTGGATTGCCCGTAGGAGCTTATGGCGGATCAAAAGATATTATGGATCTTGTCGCTCCGGCAGGCCCGGTGTACCAAGCTGGGACCCTATCTGGAAATCCCTTGGCCGTGACAGCGGGAATTGAGACATTGAAAAAACTCAGTACCTCAGGGGTGTATGAAAAACTAGACCGGCGAGGAGCCCAATTGGCCGAAGGATTAGGTAAAGCCGCAAAACAGGCCAACGTCCCATTTTATCAAACACGAGTTGGCTCACTTATGGGTGGATTTTTTGCGGATAGCCGCGTCGTCGATTTTTCCTCAGCAAAACAATCAGATACAGCCCGGTATGCCAAGTTCTTTCACAAAATGTTGGAACGCGGATCCTACTTTGCCCCATCACAATTTGAAGCCGCTTTTGTTTCAACGGTCCACACTGCATCCGATATTGACCACACCATCGAAGCCGCCCGCCAAGTCTTTAAGAAGTTGTAGGGAGCTTAGGACCCGCGAGAAAATAACTTGACCAATATCGCGCCAAGATTTGGGTTG
>CAYMQW010000249.1:0-4251 GCA_964392595.1 uncultured Nitrospiraceae bacterium | reverse complement strand
GGTTTTCCGCGTGCGGCTTCCTTGCCCTCACAAAAAATGCCTGGTTTTTTGAGATGTCCTATAGAAAAAAATTCGTCAAATTCCTTTCTTGTCTTTTGGGCAATCCCGGGTTATCGTATTCTTTAATAGAAGGTATTCACTAAAAGAAGTCCTCGCACGGGTAACCGGTCCTCCATTCTTCTTCAGCCCCAGATCCTATGGCATCATCCAAAATCCCTTCCCAAAAAATACGACGCCGACGTTGGCCTCGGTTTCTTCTGATCATCGTCCTTGGTGGAACAGGGCTAGGCATGGGTGGGGCTATCGCTCTGGCCTGGTATGCGTCTACAGGCCTACCCTCACTCGCCGTTCTCCATAAATATCAGCCGAGCCTGATTACAAAAGTCCATGCTGACAACGGTCAGGTCATGGGACAATTTTATGTCGAACGCAGAATTCTGACTCCAATCTCCGAGGTACCTCAGGATTTAATTAACGCCCTCATCGCCGTAGAAGATACCCGATTCTTTGAACATCCGGGACTAGATATTTTGGGGATTTTTCGAGCCGCTTGGACCAACCTAAAGCGAGGCGGAAAGTTCGAAGGGGCCAGCACCATTACCCAGCAGCTCGCGCGAACACTGTTTCTTTCTTCGGAACGCACTTTTCGACGAAAAATTCGAGAGTTGATTCTTGCCCTCAAAATGGAAGTGGTGTTGACCAAAGATCAAATTCTGGAAATGTATTTGAATCAAATCTACTTTGGACATGGCGCGTATGGTATCGGAAGCGCTGCCCTCACGTATTTTGGAAAAGGTGTAGCCGAACTGAGTTTGCCAGAGTCCGCGTTCCTGGCTGGCCTACCCAAAGCCCCTAGCACCTATTCTCCCTATAAAAATTTTGACCTTGCGAAAAAACGCCAAGAACATGTTCTCGGACGCATGGCTCAAGCCAACTTTATCTCGACCGACCTCGCACGGGAAGCCATGGACACCACGCTGAACTTTCAACGCCGATCTATTGAGCGGGTAGCACCCTATTTCTTGGAAAACGTCCGCCAACATCTGGTCAAGTCCTATGGAGAATCCATGGTGTACAAAGGCGGGCTCCAAGTCTTCACCACACTTAATATTGAATTGCAGCGTATAGCTGAACAAGCTATCCAGACTGGCTTGAGGGATTTAGATAAACGCCAAGGATGGCAGGGCCCGCTTCGATATGAAAACCCACCACTCACACTTCCTGAAGGTCTACCACCCGCCCTTCCCGAACCTGGTGACATTCTGGAGGGTATCGTGAGCGAGGTTTCAAAAGAAGGGGCAATTGTCGTCGCCAATGGGCTTCTGGGAACCATTTCGTTGAAAGATATGCTCTGGGCGAAACGCCGCCTTCCAAAAGGTGCGCCCGTGACAGAAGCCAAAAATTTCCCCATTACCTCGGCCAAGCAATTGTTACGACCTGGAGATGTCATCGAAGTGTCCCTCAAATCAATACGGAAGGAACAGGGCCGGTTCCGCCTTGAGCAGACGCCCAGGGTTGAAGGCGCGATTATCGCTATCGATCCACGAACCGGTGCAATTCGGGCCATGGTCGGTGGATATGACTTTGAACGAAGTCAGTTTAATCGAGCGCTCCTTTCGCTTCGCCAGCCAGGATCCGCATTTAAGCCCATCATCTATGCCACGGCGCTCGATGGGGGAATGACCCCGGCCACGCTCGTTTTGGATGCTCCAGTCGTGTATGAACAGGAAGATCCGGGAAAAACCTGGAAACCTGAAAACTATGAAAAACGGTTTTTTGGTCCGATCACATTACGGGAAGCGTTGCGTCATTCTCGAAATGCGGCAACCGTTCGACTCCTCGAACAAATTGGGGTTCGTCGGGTCACGGAGTTTTCCAGAAAACTGGGGATCCAGAGCCCTCTCAGCCAAGATCTTTCATTAGCCCTGGGATCTTCTGGACTCACATTGGAAGA
Organism: uncultured Nitrospiraceae bacterium; assembly: GCA_964392595.1. GTDB lineage: Bacteria > Nitrospirota > Nitrospiria > Nitrospirales > UBA8639 > Nitronereus. Next base: position 2,297 of record CAYMQW010000249.1, on the reverse strand, counting down.
AATCACCTCCGCCTATGGCGTCTTTGCCAATCAGGGTTTAGCCCTGCAACCCTACTCCATCTCGATTGCAAAAAATCATGAAGGAAAAGTTCTTGAACAACATTTCTTTGAACCCCGCCAGGTGGTCTCTCAGGAAACCGCCTATCTGATTACGAACATGATGATGGATGTGATTCAAAGCGGAACGGGAAAACGGGCTCGCTCTATTGGAAGGCCTCTCGCAGGCAAAACAGGCACGACAAATAATTTTCAAGATGCGTGGTTCGTCGGCTATGCACCCAACTTGGCTGTCGGCGTATGGGTAGGATTCGATAGTGTCGAACGGTTAGGAAAAAGAGAATCAGGAGCCTATGCCGCCTTGCCCATTTGGATTCAATTTGTAGCTGAGGCGCTAAAGTCCGTACCCGTTCAAACATTTGTTATCCCCGAAGGCATTCAATTCGCGGAGATTGATCAAACAACCGGCGCTCTCGTCAGCGAGCCTTCGACAAACACCACGACTGAAGTCTTTGCCGAGGGAACGGTTCCAAAACGTCACGCCCGCACCATAGCTAACCCCTTAGATTTCTACGAATTCGATCAGATTGAAGATATAGAAAGAAGTGAGGAGTAATGGGTGAGGAGTAATGAAGCTATTGCGCGTCCTGGTACTCCTCGTGCCAAGCCATTTGAATCGCTTCGAGTTTTTTTTCGTTGGAATTTTTGGGATCATCCTTAAATTCCGGCCAGGCAACAATCCAACTATGCATATCAGTAAATCGAACAGTGAGGGGATCAAGATCAGGATGTTCTTCCTGCAACCTGATCCCGATATCTTCTACATGTGCTTCTCCTTGGCACGTATCAGAACATTCAATCCGTCACTTCAGAAAGTTTTTTGTTTTCGAGCGCTTCTTTGAGCGTGGCATCCATTAATGCTTCAGCCAGGTGATGGGTAACATTTTCGACATCAGAAATCTTTGCCCGAATCACGCGATGATCATCTTGATCTTTGACTCTCCCAAGATCTTCAAGAACCTGGCGAATCGCTTTGACTTCTTCGAATGTAATGAGATCCGTCCCTCGCTTCAAGGCTTTTTCCGTGGCAACGAGGATGGCACCCGCCTCAGTCCTGGCTTCAATTACCTGACGGGCTTTGATGTCCTGAGCGGCAAATTGGAATGATTCTCGGATCATGCCTTCGACTTCATCATCGGTGAGACCGTGCGAAGGTTTCACTTGCACGGTTTGCGATTCTCCGGTTCGGATATCAGCGGCATTAACATTGAGAATGCCATTGGCATCAATCAGGAACGTCACCTCTACCCGTGGCACCGCCGCAGGTAGAGGTGGAACTTTGAGTTGAAATCGAGCAAGACTCCGATTGTCTTGCACAAGCTCTCGTTCGCCTTGCAAAATATGAATATCCACGGAGGTTTGCCCATCGACATAGGTGGTAAACATTTCCTTGGCACTCGTTGGGATGGTGGTATTCCGTCGAATCAAGGTGCTCATCACCCCACCCATGGTTTCGATGCCCAAGGACAACGGGGTGACATCGAGCAATAGCATGTCTTTGTTTTCACCCGCGAGAATACCGGCCTGGACCGCAGCCCCAAGCGCCACCACTTCATCAGGGTTCAGCTCCCAATGAGGCGTTTGGCCAAACAGTTCTTCAACTAATCGACGAACCAACGGCATGCGCGTACTTCCCCCAACCAACACCACTTCATCTATGTCATTGGTTTGCAACTCGGCATCCTGCATCGCCAATCGACAGGGAGCAAGTGTTTGTCGCACTAAGTCCACGGTGAGAGACTCCAATTCCTCTCGAGACCATTCACGGGAGTAGGTTCCCCTCTCATCGGGAAGAGGAATGGACATTGACGTCTTGTCCTCATCGGATAACCGAATCTTCACACGCTCAGATTCTAACCGAACCGTTTGCATGAGTTCAGGGAGGTCTTCCACCTTCAGCCCATGATTCGCGTCGAGGTCCTTCATGACAGATTCGACCAGTCGCCGATCCAAATCATCTCCCCCTAGACGGGTATTGCCATTCGTCGCCAGTACCTCAAAAATGCCATCTTTGAGTTTAAGCAGAGAAATATCAAAGGTCCCACCACCAAAATCGTAGACCGCGATCACCCCCTGGGTTTTCTTTTGCAACCCATAGGCCAAGGACGCCGCCGTCGGTTCGTTGATGATTCGCAGCACTTCAAGCCCAGCGATGAGTCCGGCATCTTTCGTGGCTTGCCGTTGGCCATCATTGAAATAGGCGGGAACCGTGATCACCGCGCCACTGACAGAGTGGCCGA
>CAYMQW010000248.1:0-4272 GCA_964392595.1 uncultured Nitrospiraceae bacterium | reverse complement strand
TGTCGTCGAGTTTCTTCTCCGTACCATGAGGCAACGCCGGTTTCTTCATACTGTTGGGCTCTCTTCACGCTCATGGGAACATAACGTTTTCCCTTGACTACGTAGGGCGCCCTTTTTACGCGACCTTGGCGAATGGCCTCTTTGACCGGTAACCCATCGATGGTTTCAATATCTTCATTGGTGAGCGGCCAATCCTTTGGGGCACGCAAGACTTCAAAGGTAAATTTTCCAATGTGGTAGACCACCTTGGTCGTGCCGGCGGTGAGATGGTATGCGCCTTTAACAACATAGTAGCCTCCTTTGACGGTTCCCTTGGCAATATCGTAGGCGGTTTCAATGACAAAGCAACCCGGCAAGAGCAATACCGCGAAGAAAATAGTCAGGCTCAAAGTAGGGTTCGAGTTTTTTCTATATCTCATTGTGTGTCGTTGTCAATGGGAGACCCTCACCTCTATCTTTTGCCCCACATGTGGCGAGGAGGTTTGAGGCAATCTCTGAAATTTTCCTTCGTTTCACAAATCTCGACCAGGATTGTGTATCTGTAGGGATTGTCACTTGTTTTGTTCCTCTTTTCAACTCAAAAGTGCGTGTGTCCGTCTGTCCTATTTTTATACCATTGTGCCCGTGATGTCCAAAGGACACCCTGATACAGGGTGCCGACCCTGAAGGCTTTCTTCTTGCGGGGAGACGGGGGTTTCTTGTTAGCTGTTTGCGGTTTATTGATTACGGCTGTCTGTTTATATGGTAAATAAAGTTGGTCTCCAGTTTTGCGTGGTTTTTCTTTTGGGCCTATTCGGCGTATGTGTACATCTTGATGTGTCATTATTCGTGGAAGATGAGGGGATGTATGCCGCGATTATTGACCAGACGTTTACGCAAGAGAATCCCTTTCACTTAAATTTACATGGCCAAACCTATCTAAATAAACCTCCATTGTTTTTCTGGATGGAATCTCTGGCTTCAACCTATCTTGCTCCGTTTGTCGGAAGTCTCGAAGTGGTGTTGCGGATTCCCGAGTCGTTATTCAGTTTGGGGACGCTGCTGCTGACCTATCATTTAGGTGTGATATTATTTTCCCCGTTAGCTGGGTTTTGGGCCGGCGTGGTCGTGGCAACCATCATATTTCTTTTACTGGTATGGGCGTCTCGTATTGATGGATCCTGGCCTGACTTTTTTTATGACGGCGGGATTGTATTGCTGGGCACGAGCTTCTTTTCTTGAGAAGCAGTCGGGGTGGTATGTGCTGGGGTTTGTGTGCCTGGCTATCGGGAGCATGTTTAAAGCCCTCCATGCACTGTTGTTACCATGTTTGGTCCTTCTGGTGTTTTCTGGGTTTCAGCGGGATTGGAGTGTGTTTCGACGATGGCCATTCTACCTCGGGCTGGTGGTGTTTCTGTCCATGGTTGTGCCGTATTATTGGGCGTTAGGTCCAGAGTTTCGCGAGCATTTTTTCTTAAAGGAAAGTTTGGAGCGAGTGATAGCTGAACCTTCGGTTGGGAATCAACCGTTTTATTATTATCTCATCGTGATGGGGTTTGGTTTTTCCCCCTGGTCGGTGTTGATTCTTTCTAGCCTGGTGCTGTTGTGGTCTGTACGGCCCTTTGGTCCCAGATCCAAAGAACTGTTTCTGTTGGTTTAGATTCTGGCTTATTTTGTTGCCTTTAGTCTGTCGCATGGAAAAACCGAACGGTATTTGTTGCCGATCGTTCCGCCGATGGGTTTGGCGATTGGATATTTTTATCAGTCCATCTTTTCGACATCCGAGCAGAACATTCCTTGGGAGCGCGTGTTGAAAGTGTTGCTTGGGGTATTTTGTGTGGTGAATGTGGTGGGCCTCATTGGCGGTCCCTATCTATTAGAGCCTCTGCGGGGCGTATCAACGGATGTGTTCCCTGTACTCTATACTGGAGTGATGATCGGGTTAAGTGCGTGGCTCTTCTGGCAAGTTGTGTCTTCCCGCATCCACATGGCGGTGAAGGGATTAGGGATTCTCGCAGCCGGATGGATGCTTGGTGTGATTGGATTTCTCTTGCCGGCCATGGATGTTGCGGCTTCTCCCAGGGCGATGTTTCAGGAAACGAAAGCGTTGCGGCCCAACCCTGATGAACCCATTCTGGCGTTTCAGCATTGGGGGTGGCGGGGTGACGAAGATTTGTATTATTGGCAGTATCGGCATCCTGGGGCTGGTATCATTGGATGGGAAAAAAACTTTGACCAGGCGGCTGAGGATTTATTGAAACTGGTTGACCAAAAAGGTCAGGTTGTGTTTTTTATGACACCCAAACAGTTCGCCAAATTCGAAGAGGCTCACTTGGAGTTTCATGTGGAGCGATTGCGTGACTTCAATCGTGGAACACACAAAATCGTGTTGGCTCGTGCGAGCAAATTATAACGATGGTGAAGACCCCTTCAACAGGATCAACACCCATGCGATGTAGTAAAGCTACATTTGTTGCCATCCGAATCCTGTAGGCGGAGAATAGAATCATGAAAGGTATTATTCTTGCTGGTGGTTCTGGGAGTCGTCTCTATCCGCTCACGAGCGCCATTAGTAAACAGATCCTGCCGGTGTATGACAAGCCGATGATCTATTACCCGCTTTCGACCTTGATGCTTGCGGGCATTCGCGACATTTTGATTATTGGTACCCCAGAACATTTGCCGTTGTTTCGTCAGTTGTTGAAAGATGGCCAGCAGTGGGGTTTGAACCTTTCCTATGCGGAACAGCCCCGTCCAGAAGGTTTGGCACAGGCGTTTATCATCGGTCAAGAGTTCATTGGCCAGGATAGTGTCTCACTTATCTTGGGCGACAACATTTTCTATGGTCATGGCTTATCATCGATCCTTCAACATGAAGCACAAAAAAAAGAAGGCGCTACGGTATTTGGATATTTGGTGAAAGATCCTGAACGGTATGGGACCGTGGATTTGGATGCCGAGGGCCGAGCCATCGGGTTGGAGGAAAAGCCACTTCATCCAAAGTCCAACTATGCGGTCACCGGTTTGTATTTTTATGACAATCAAGTGGTCGATATCGCGGCGGGGTTACAACCCTCGGCAAGAGGAGAGTTGGAAATTACGGATGTGAATCTGACATATTTAGAGCAGGGTCGATTGCGGGTGAGACTCTGGGGCCGCGGTGTGGCCTGGTTGGATATGGGAACGCCAGAGTCGTTGCTTGAGGCGGCCAATTTTATCGAAGTGATAGAAAGTCGGCAGGGATTAAAAATTGCCTGTGTAGAAGAGGTGGCCTATCGTATGGGCTTTATTAATGCGGAGCAACTGAATCGATTAGCGCATGACCTGGGGAAGAATAGTTATGGTGAATATGTGTGGCGCCTGATACCTTCGAAAGGTCCTGAAGGGCCATGAAAATTGTTGAAACCGCGTTGCTGGGAGTGATGCGTATTGAGCCACGGGTGTTTGGCGATGCACGTGGGATGTTTATCGAAATATGGCAGGCGAACCGCTATCAAAAAGCTGATATTCCTGGTCCGTTTGTCCAGTCAAATTTTGCCAAGTCACAACAAGGTGTGGTGCGCGGGTTGCATTATCAACTGAAGCATCCCCAAGGAAAATTGATCTGGGTGACCAGAGGCGAAATCTTCGATGTGGTAGTGGATGTTCGGGTCGGGTCACCTACTTTTGGTCAATGGATTGGGGAAGTGTTGTCGGAGGAAAATCATTGGCAACTGTATATTCCTCCTGGTTTTGCACATGGTTATGGTGTGCTATCTGAAATCGTCGATGTGCATTATTTGTGTACTGACTTTTATGAACCCAACGATGAATACGGCATTCGATGGAGTGATGAGACGTTAAATATTGCATGGCCAATATCTAATCCCACGGTTTCGGAGAAAGATCAAGCTTTGCCAAGTCTCAGCGATGTTTCCAAAACCAATCTTCCGCTGTTTGAAGTTTCGTTGTGAAGATCCTCATCATTGGCAAACATGGCATGCTTGCTCAGGAGTTACTCGGGTGCTTCCGCGCAGCCGAATTTGATGTGGTGTGCAAAGGTCGTCCTGAAATCGATTTGTGCCAACCCGACACGATTCGGGAAGTCCTTCTGCATGATCAACCATCGGTGATCATCAATGCCGCGGGGTATACGGCCGTCGATCACGCCGAATCCGATCCTAAGCAGGCTTTTGCGACGAATCGTGATGGCGTGCGATGCCTGGCTGAGTCTGCCCATCGTTTTGGTATTCCCCTTATTCACATATCAACCGATTTTGTGTTTGATGGGAAAACCCATCGTCCGTATCGAGA
>CAYMQW010000247.1:0-4291 GCA_964392595.1 uncultured Nitrospiraceae bacterium | reverse complement strand
CAAGATCTATCTCAGCAAGCAACACTTCCTCTTTATCTGTTGACGCTTCGGCTAAGACACTTCCAAATGGATCACAAATAAATGAGCTTCCCCAAAATTCAATGCCCTCCCCGCCGTCCACAGGCTTTTCATGCCCAACACGATTCACCGCGGAAACAAACACGCCATTGGCAATGGCATGGCTTCGTTGAATCGTTTGCCACGCCTCACGTTGTGTAGTGCCCTCTTGCGATTTCTCTGAAGAATGCCAGCCAATCGCTGTCGGATAAAACAACATCTCCGCACCCTGAAGCGTCGTCAACCGAGCAGCTTCGGGATACCATTGATCCCAGCAAATCAACGTGCCAATCTTTCCCACACTCGTTGGAATCGCCTGAAACCCTTTATCCCCAGGAGTGAAATAAAACTTTTCATAGTAAGCCGGATCGTCTGGAATGTGCATTTTGCGATAGAGACCAGCCAGTGATCCATCGCGATCAAGCACGACAATCGAGTTATGATAAATTCCAGCCGTTCGCCGTTCAAAAATCGGCACAATAACGACGACCTTATTCTGCTTGGCGATCTTGCTTAACGTATCAGTTGAAGGCCCTGGAACAGACTCTGCCAAATCAAACAGGTCGGCATCTTCTTTTTGACAGAAATATTGGGATCGAAATAACTCTGGAAGGCAAATAAGCGTTGCCCCACTTCTGGCTGCTTCCTCAATTTTGGCCACAGCCCGATCAAGGTTTTCTTGTGGTACAGGTGAACAAGAAAGCTGGACAAGACCTAAACAGATCTTTTGGTGCAGGTTCATGAGAAATAATTCCGCGCCATTACGACATATCGTGTGGGTTCCGTGTACGACCTGGAGGTCGGCTGGTATTTCCCTCTTCCCCAAAGCCTCATGCTATCTCCATATAAGCTGCGAATAATGGGGGCGACCATCACAAGGCACAGTTTCCTCATCAGTCGCCTTTAAATTCAATTCGCAAGCTTAAGAGCCTGTTTGGTCAAGTAAGAGGGCAGCTGGCAGGGGGATCGTCAACTCGGTCGGTTCTTCGGCAGCAAGCATGTGAAGGGTCATCCCATGCAGCGTCTCGCGGATAGCTTGATCGCGCTGTTGCAACAGGGAACCGACCGGGTCAATCGTGTTTTGGTCATGTTGCACCGGAGGAATTTCCTTGTGACTCACCAATTGAAGAATTTCTAACACGAATACTTGGTCGGGTGGTCGTCCCAACATCATACCCTTGGGGTCAATAGTGCGATAGACCAATCCGTGATCAATGAAATCTTCAACGATGTCTTCCAAAGCTGAAAGCGGCACCCCAAGTTTAGCGGCCAGATCCTGTTCCTGATAGGGTGGCTCCTGAGCCAAATATCGACGGGTTATATGGACTAACATGGTCAGCGCCAGATGCTCACGAAACGCCGCCGTATTTTGCTTCCATCGTAACCTGGTCAAATAGGCCGAGGGATGCTGATGATAATAGGCAACCTGAGCCCCAGTTAAGACAATGAGCCATCCGACATACACCCAAATGAGAAAAATAATCAGGATGGCAAAACTTGAGTATACGGCGCTATACCGAACTGATCCTGAAACGAATGAGGCAAAGATCATACCCGCAAATTGCCAGAGAATTCCGGCCGTCACCCCTCCAACAAAAGCTGAAGAAATTTGGACTTGAGTGTTTGGGACAAATTTGTAGAGAAGACTAAATCCCACACACAGCAAGGCAAAAGGCATGAGGGTCGTCGCCCACCCTACCGCGGTACCCAGTGGCTCAATTTTCAAAATCCATTGGACTAGCCAATGACTTTGCGCCGAGGCCGTCGAGGCAAAAACTGTAAAGACGAGCACAGGACCAACGAGTACCACACTCAAATAGTCCGTAAACTTCCTTGCGAGAGGACGCGAATGCCGGACACGCCATATGTGATTCATCGCCTCTTCGATTTTATCAATCAGCGAATACGTTGTATAAAACAATCCAGCGACACCAACCGCGCCCAAGGCACCAACTTTTATGTTATTGACAAACTCGATAATGCGCGCGGAAATTTCCGCACCTTTTTCGCCTAAGGGTTCAAGCCCCTGTAAAAGTATGGGCTCGATTTGCTGATGGACTCCAAAAGCCTTCAGGACGGAAAAGGTCACAGCCAGGAAGGGGACAAGGGATAACAGAGTGGTGGACACTAGACTTGTCGCACGAATACTCAACGCGCCATCACGGAAGTCTGAAAAAGCCACGACAACAAGGCGGAGGGTCCGAATGTAAAATGACGCCCAGCCTCGAAGGGTGCCCAAATCAGGAAGCCATAAGCCTCGCCGTAGAAAATTTTCAATTTGAGAAATAAAACTCACAAGTGAAGACCCATATTTTCTAATAAAGGATGCGCCTTAGCCCATTAGGAACAATTTCTTTTGAATTTCTTAGGCTACAGTGGAGGTCGGGAAATGTCCAGGAAAAAGCCAACACGCCTCGACGGCTCGATGAACGGCCTTCATACAGTTGGCTTACGACACCAAAGTTTTTTACTATAGTAAAATTTATGAAACGTTCACTCCTTCTATTCCTCTTCTGTGTGTGTCACCTGCTATTGTTGGGGCGCGAAACTGAATCACCGTGAGACGCATCAATGCGGGAGGCTCAAGACGCTATTGAGAAAGGGGAATATGACTATGCGGAAGGCATCTTGCTCGATGCGTTACCACGGGCAGGAATTTGGGGAAACTCAGACAGGCGGCTATTATAACTGGGGGAAGTGTATCGCAGGCAACACGACTTCACGAAGGCCGAACCGTATTTCTGGCGAGCCTTACCCATCTGGGCACAATCTGTTGGAGCCGAACATCCTGAAATGGCCACGAGTCTCACCAGTCTCGCTCGATTATATCAAACCAGACATGAATGCCAGAAAGCGGAGCTCCTGGTAAAACAGGCGCTAAAAATTCGGGAAAAGGCTGGGATGGATCATCCGAAAATTCTACCGAGTTTGGAAGAGTATTCTTCCTTATTGAACCTTATGAATCGCAACGAGGAAGCCAAGAAACTTGATAGCAGACCGCATGCAATCTTGGTAGCGACTCAGGGAGAATAGACTGAAGACTGAAGGCTGTTAGGAACCAAACAGGCATGATCGCCTTCAGCCTAAATACCTGAGCAGCCCGAAATAACTGTAAAATGGATACCACTCCAAAAACCGTCCGTCAACACCTCATGGAGTTACTCACCCGATGCTATCGATTTCTTCGTGCAGCGTAGGCGAACTGAAGAAAATAGCTCTGGAGGAACCGCTCGGATGTCTCAAACGAATTCTCACCAACAATGAAATCCACCACCAGTTCCCGAGCTCTGGCAATCTCTTTTAACTGAGCCAACGTCTTGCCACTGTCTAGGGTGAGATCAAACAACTCAAGAGCTCGCTCGAACGCTTTCATGCAATATTCAGGATTATTTTTGGCCTTCCACTTCAAGGCCCGCTCAATTTCGCTACCAATATTCGCCATCTGTTCGACTAGCGATAACGTATTCCATCGCCCTGACGCTGCTTCCCGATGCTGAACGCTCATTGGGCAATCCTTCTTTCTACAATGCCAAGGATCATGTTGCGAATTGCCTGATCTTCCACATCTCGACCCCGGTTTCCCTGAGATGGCCTAACATTTATCATTGAATCGAACTCAACCCATTCATTCCTGGGAAGATCTGGATACAGATTAATACCCCACAGGTTTGCCTGTTTCGACCCATCCTCCAACAGGACAGCTTCCAAATCTGAGTGAAGCTCCGCATCTATGGCTAGTACGCCTCTCTCAACATCGACCACCCCTTTTACCATATCTCCAAACAGGGTCGCCGCCATCTCTATGAATTCCTCCCGAGTGAGCTCTTCACGAATAATCTTCATGCCTCTCGTTCCTCTCGATATCAGTTTCCATTTTTCTCATGGTGCTGTCGTCTTGCTAGCTTTCTGTTTCTTACCCGGTAGCTGGGTGAAATGATTGATGAAGATCTCGGCGAGATGTAAATCATTCACATATTAACAGCCAGACCCTGCCGACTCGTCGGCAGGACCTGTACATTGGGGTATTTCTTTTGGTTGCGGGATCTCGATTGTGTCATTATTTGGCTGTAACTATTCAGGTGGATAGACTGAAGGCCGAAGGCTGTTAGGGGCAATTATGCGTGAGCATGCAAAACGTCAGGCACTATGAGTAATCGCCTTCAGCCTAAATACCTGAGCAGCCCGAAATAACTGTGAAATGGATACCACTCCAAAAACCGTCCGTCAACACCTC
>CAYMQW010000246.1:0-4292 GCA_964392595.1 uncultured Nitrospiraceae bacterium | reverse complement strand
GTACGAGCCGTTCTGTTGGGAGGGGGTGGTCTCTACGACCACCTCCTACCAGATTTTGAGGATTTCTGATTGAAGATCGGCCAAAGATGGCCTGAAGATGAGATGAATAAATGTCCCACTTATTTCTTTACGGACCCTAGGGCTTCATGCTACAAATATTGTCCCACAAATCGTTGCCCTGTACTATGAATTCATGGTCAAATAGGGGCCACAGAGGAAGAGGCAAGGGTGGGTTTGTTGATGACGGACTTTTTTTAGAAGAGGGGAGTTTTTTTGCCTTGAAACTGAGCCAGGAAGAAGTAGCAAATGTTGCTGATTTAGCCAGACTGCAAGTGAGCGAGAGCGAGAAAGAGCAGCTTAGCCATCATCTCAGCAGCATTTTAACTTATATGGAAGAGCTTAATCAGGTGGATACTAAGGGCGTGAGCCCGATGGCTTCCGTCGTGAATCAGGCCAATGTGTTGCGAGAAGATGAGGTGCGCGAATCAGTGCCTCAAGCGAAAGCCGTGGGAAATGCTCCGGCGTCGAAGGATGGCTTATTTCAGGTGCCTAAAATTATTAGTGATCGGTGAGCAAAAGGAATATATCTATGTTACGTCAAATGTTGCGAGCCAAAATTCACCGTGCAGTCGTGACCGATGCCTGCTTGGATTATGAAGGCAGTTTGACTGTCGATGAGGACTTGTTAGATGCCGCAGGAATTCTGCCTTATGAATTGGTGATGGTCTCAAATTTAAATAATGGTGAGCGTTTTACCACCTATGCCATCAATGGGAAACGCGGATCTGGAGAGGTGGTCTTAAACGGCCCCACGGCTCGAAAAGGCGTGACGGGGGACCAAGTCATCATTTTTTGTTATGAGTACTATAATGATGACGAAGCGAAGCATCATCGTCCCAAGATTATTCAAGTCGATGCCCGCAATCGAATGGTGAACACCCCCTAGTCGTTCTCCCTGTCATGTCACTCTTCAAATTAACCCTGAAAGAATTACAAGATACCTTTACCTGTGGAGACGCGGGTGCGTATGAAATTGCGCGAGCATTTTACTTGCGGTTGAGCGTGGTGGAATCCAAAGTCAAAGCCTATGTGACGGTGAATGACAAGGAAACCATTTTTACCCAAGCCCAAGCAATCGATGAAGAGATGAAACCGTGGCGGAAAACCATGCCACTGATGGCCATGCCTATTGCGATTAAAGACAATATTTGTACCTCTGATATGCCCACAACATGCGGTTCCAGGATTCTTGGCCAGTTCCAATCTCCGTATGATGCATCGGTTGTTGCCAAGTTTCGTGAACATCGATTTTTCCCTATTGGTAAAACGAATTTGGACGAGTTCGGCATGGGATCGTCAACGGAACATTCGGCATTCGGCCCCAGCCGAAATCCGTGGAAGCTCAGTCATGTTCCCGGTGGGTCAAGTGGTGGGTCTGCCGCTGCTGTTGCTGCTGATGAATGTGTGGCTGCTATCGGCACGGATACTGGTGGGTCGATCAGGCAGCCTGCTGCCTGTTGCGGAGTGGTGGGATTGAAACCCACCTACGGTCGCGTGTCCCGTTATGGGTTGATTGCCTTTGCTTCGTCACTCGATCAAATTGGGCCGATCACGAAAGATGTGTATGATGCAGGGATGATGCTCAATGTCATGGCGGGTCGTGATCCGATGGATTCCACCTCTGCTGATGTAGACGTCCCGGATTTCACTCGCGCGTTTAAAAAGAAAGATGTCAAAAAAATCAAGCTTGGGGTGCCAAGCGAATTTTTTGCTGAGGGCCTTGACGCTGAAGTTGAGGAGGCCGTACGGGAGGCCATTGAGGTTTTTAATGCGTTAGGCGGGGAACTCAAGGACGTGTCTCTCCCCCATACCGGTGTGGCCGTGGCGACATATTACATTGTGGCGACGGCAGAGGCCAGTTCGAACTTGGCTCGCTATGACGGTGTGAAATTTGGACTGCGTTCCAAAGAATGTCAGGATTTGTTAGCCATGTATCGAACCACGCGTCAAGAGGGGTTTGGTCCAGAAGTCAAACGCCGGATTATGCTTGGCACCTATGCGTTGAGTAGCGGGTACTATGATGCCTATTATTCCAAGGCCCAAGCTGTACGAACGCTCATCAAGCAGGACTTTGATCAGGCTTTTGAAGAAGTCGATGTGCTGGTGACGCCGGTGATGCCAACGCCGGCCTTTCAATTGGGAGAAAAAATCGAAGATCCTTTACAAATGTACTTGTCAGACCTGTATACTATATCAGCAAGTTTGGCTGGGATCCCGGCGATATCTATCCCATGTGGCTTCAGTCAGAATGGGCTTCCTATAGGATTGCAAATCATGGGCCGTCCCTTTGAAGAGGAAACCGTTTTGCGTGTCGCGCGTGCGTATGAACTGGTGACCAATTGGCGAAAGAAACGGCCAGCGATTCGTTAAGGACTTGTCACAAAATAACTTGAGTTTTGAGGCTCAGATTTATGTCAGATTTGATTGATCGTTGTGACGAAAAGGCGCCGGAATATCGAGATATTTTAAGGTTTTTTGGCACAAGGATCGGTCAAAGATGGCGTGAAGATGAGACTGAAAAACCTAAGTTATTTTGTGACAAGTCCTAAAGAAAGGATGATGCATGGTTGACTTTGCCGCAGTGGTGATTGCTGTAGCCTTTTTGGTGTTGGTGGGATATCTCGTGCCGACCGTGATTCAATTGCGGAAGACGGTGGCCCAGTCCGAGCGGCTTTTATCTCAAGTGAATAGCGAATTGCCCGGATTGCTCAAAGAATTGAGAGGCACCAGTGAGAATGTTCACGCCATGACCACCCAAGCCAAAGAAGGGGTTGAGCGGGCGTCTGTGCTGATGAATGCCATTGGTGAGGTTGGGCAAACGATCAATCAGGTACATGGGGTGGTCAGAGGAAAAAGCAGTGCAATCGTGATGAATCTCGTGCGAGTTTTTTCAGGAATGAAGGCTGCGGCGACAACAATTAAAGATCGGGTTCATAAAGAAGGAGGGTAGGATAATGAGAGAAAATAATTCCGGAGCATCAGCAGGGAGCGTGGCGCTTGCATTTTTAAGTGGCGCTTTGCTAGGGGCAGCCACCGCATTTTTGTTGGCTCCACAAACCGGACGGGAATCGCGTGATGGGCTGCTGCGAGCGGCGCGACGCGCGGGAGACGACTTTAAGGATTTATCGGATCGCGCCACCCATAGCTGGGATGATGTCGTCGATAAAAGCCGCGAATTTATGTCCGAAGCCAGTTCGGTGGTGAAGGATGCCGTGGATGCCGGTCGAGAGGCGATGCGGCCTGTTCGTGATTCATCCAGTGACGAACCGACGTCGAAACTGTGACGTTCGAAACGGTCATTGGTCTCGAAGTCCATGCCCAACTTCGAACGAACACCAAAATATTTTGTGGGTGTAGGACGGAATTTGGGCATCCGCCCAACACCCAAACCTGTCCAGTTTGCCTAGGATTGCCAGGCTCGCTTCCAGTCATCAATAAACGCGCCGTAGAAATGGCCATTCGAACAGGGCTTGCCTTGAACTGTTCGATTCGTTCCACGAATATTTTTGCGCGGAAACACTATTTCTATCCTGACTTGCCAAAAGGATATCAGATTTCCCAATACGAAGAGCCCATTTGCGAATGGGGATGGATCAATCTGAACGTCAACGGGTCTTCCAAACGTGTGCGGATTCGGCGTGCCCATTTAGAAGAAGATGCCGGAAAAAATATTCATGCGGGTGAAGACAGCCATAGTTACGTGGATTTGAATCGGGGCGGAACGCCGTTATTGGAAATTGTGACCGAACCGGACATGCACTCGGCTGACGAAGTGGTCGCGTATTTGAAATCCCTTCGTGATGTGTTGGTCTATCTTGATGTGTGCGACGGCAATATGGAACAGGGGAGTATGCGGTGCGAACCCAATATTTCGCTTCGTCCCGTAGGGTCGGATACGCTCGGGACCAAAGTCGAACTGAAAAATATTAATTCGTTTAAGTTCGTCAAAGACGCGACTGAATACGAGATCAAACGGCAGACGAAGGTGTTGACCGAGGGGGGGAAGATTTACCAAGAAACCCGCCTGTGGAATATTGAGCTTGGGCAGACCGCCGTCATGCGAAGCAAAGAAGAAGCGCACGACTATCGCTATTTCCCGGACCCCGATCTTCTGCCCCTGGTGTTGGACCCGGCCTGGGTAGACGAGGTGCGCAGCGCCCTGCCGGAGCTACCCGATGCCAAGAAGAAGCGCTTCGTCGAGAAGCTGGGCCTCTCGCCCTACGATGCCGGGG
>CAYMQW010000245.1:0-4312 GCA_964392595.1 uncultured Nitrospiraceae bacterium | reverse complement strand
CCCTTTCATCCTTCCCTTCTGGCCAACTTCCGCAAGCGGTTTCCCCACGACAGCTTAGAGAAGATCAATGAAGCCATTGCCCAATTGATCGCTAAGGCCTCCCCCACCGACAAGAAACCGGAAGCAACAAAGGGAGAAGGGGCGGCGGCGCCCCCGAACGGCTAACTTCTCATCGATGCTACCTGTGTGCCGGCGGACATCAAATATCCCCCTAACTTCCATCTGCTGAATGATGCGCGTGAGAAAACCGAAGCAATCCTCGATTGCTTGCATGCCTGTCGCGCCCCGGGCACGAAGAAGCCGCGCCACCTATCGGCAGAAGGCCCGACGGGATTATTTGAGGGTTGCCAAGAGCAAAAAGCCTCGAAGCCAGAAACTTCGGCAAGGCATCGGGAAACAGCTCCGCTATCTCCGGCGCAACCTGGGCACGATTGTGGGCCTCGCCCAAGAAGGGCTCCTGCTCACCTTACCCAAGAAGCGCTATCGCCAGCTGCTCGTGATTCAGGGTTCATTTCTGGTGATGAACGTGGAGCATCTCCTGGTCCGAGTGGGGTCTTTGTTCTTTTTTGCGTGCTGGCCAAGCTGGAGAAGCCCTAGGAACGGCCTGCTGGTGGCCAGATGGCTCAAAAGAAAGACGGATTATCGTGATCGACGTCTTAGGTAGTATCGAAGTCAGAGGGGTCTGGATGCCCCAAGTCCTAGCTGCGTGATGAGCGGATTATGGAAAATGCTTTTTTCAGCAAGCCCTATCTTAAGGGGGCACCTGTCCCGTAAAAAGTGATGAATGCTCTAGCGTGAAGTACAAGTGATAAAAACAAGGACGAACACAAAAAGTTGGCAGTGCAATCTCAAAATGTCCTTTATGACCCAGAAGCCTTGAAAAACTAAGCCTGGGGAAATGAGAGAACCTAAGGTTTTCAGGGTAAGGAGTCTAAGGGACCAAGAATAGGGGAGTGGTATGGAGGTATAGGATGGTATTAATCTTTCCCTGGAGCATTGAAGAAAAAAGCCCGCCTGCTAAATCTTTAATTAGCGGGCGGGCTTCCTTAATCTCTAGGAGAAAAAATGAAATTCTTTACAATTGTTGAAGTGCTGTCACCCGATCTTCAATTGGTGGATGGGTAGAGAATAATTGCATGAAACTTTGAGTTTGACCTGAGATTTTCATGGTCGCTAACGCGTCCTCGGAATGATACTGATATTGGACTTGATTCACCCATCGGTCGATCGACTGAAGTGCTGAAATCATATGATCTTTTCCGACTGTGTTCGCGGCAAATTTATCCGCTGAAAATTCCCGTCGTCGTGACCACCAGCTAATAGGAATCATGGCAAGGAATGAAAGGGCCATATGAATAATGAAGTACCCGATGAAGGCCATGCCCTCGCTGCGCTCAGCCAAAAATCTATACACTACATTGGCGATTAAATACACAAAAGTGTTCATAAGACCCGCCAAGACCGTGGTGGTGAACATATCTCCATGATAGACATGGCCCATTTCGTGAGCCAATACAGCTCGGATTTCGCCTTCATGCAAATTTTGCAGTAAACCCGTAGAGACCGCTACCATCGATTTATTCCTGGAAGGTCCAGTAGCGAAGGCATTGGGGTCGGGTGATTCATAAATGTACACTTCAGGCATCGTGATATTGAGCCGTCCAGAAATTTTTTGGATTGTTTCAAACACCAATATTTCAGCTTGGGTTCGGGGGTGGGTAATTTGAGTGGCCCCAACCATCTTTTTTGCAAGCCATTTTGACATTGCCAAACTGAGAAAGGCGCCACCAAATCCAAAAAAGGATGCAAATAATAAATTTGGCCCCGAAACTATTCCGCGGATGTCTATGCCGAAGTAAGGCAAGATCACTTGGGAGAGAATGGTAAACGTAATCGAAAGGGTTGCAATAATCAGTATGTTGGATAGCAG
The DNA here is from genome assembly GCA_964392595.1 of uncultured Nitrospiraceae bacterium. Classification (GTDB taxonomy): domain Bacteria; phylum Nitrospirota; class Nitrospiria; order Nitrospirales; family UBA8639; genus Nitronereus. Next base: position 2,382 of record CAYMQW010000245.1, on the reverse strand, counting down.
CAGTAGGCCAATACCTTTAAGCTTTTTCATTCATGTTCTCCTCAACAAAGAATGGGAATTGAAAAATCATATGTTTGTTCATGTCAGTTCAGATCTGCGGTTGGATTGAAGCCTTTCTCCGTCAGTCATGGTACCCTTTCGTTAGGGTGCGGAGGGCACACGAAAAAAGTGCAATCAATTTTGTTAACTATTTGATATATAGTACCATTTTTTTATGAGTCAAGGTGGAGAATGGTTTTTCGCTGGTATGATAAACGAATTACGAAGTTTTTGTTGATCCTATTTTTGGATAATTTTTGTTGAGGTTTGAGGATATGGAAAATCTATCCCCTCGATGGTCTTGTTTATCGAACTGCCGACCCCTGTTGGTTGGTGGGTTTCTTTTCCTTGTACATTTAATACCCGTGACCGGATTTGCTGAAACAACGCCTTCCATTACACTTGTACCAGACGAAGACGGGGTACAACGGATTACAATCCTGATGGAAAGTTATTCTTTTTCCCCCAATGACATTATCATTCAAGCGGATAAGCCTGTTTCGATTCGATTGGAAAATCATTCGTTCCTGATCCCACATAATTTTGTGATTGATAACCCAGCGATGGGCCTGCATCATGAAATCGATATCAGCGCGGGGGATTCGGTGAATCTGCAACTTTTTTTAACCACCCCAGGCACCTATACATTTTATTGCGACAAACAATTCCTCTTCTTTCCCAGTCATCGTGAAGAAGGCATGGAAGGCCATCTTGAAGTCCGGTAGGTCACTCCCATGACTCCAGAGCCCAATGAAGCCTATCTTCTGCATGATTTATTGAAGCAGGTCTCGCGATCGTTTTACCTCACATTGGCGGTGTTGCCTTCTCGCGTAGGGAAACAGGTGGGCATTGCCTATCTCTTTGCGCGTGCTGCCGACACGGTGGCTGATACCGGTCAGGTGGATCGCAGTGCCCGCGTGCTGTTTCTTCAGCAGTTTAAGTTGCAGTTTGTTCGTGAAGGTCTCAACTGGGATGAAATTAGTGCGGTCCAAACCATGATGGCTCCGCAACAGGGGCATCCCGGCGAACGGAAATTGCTCGAAAATTTGGACGCTTGTTTTCATCTGTATGAAACGCTCGATGTGGAAGACCAGGAGGAAATTCGTCAGGTTCTCCCGACCTTGATCAGCGGGATGGAAATGGATTTGCAGGTGTTTCCTGGGGAGACGGAATCACAACTGACTGCGATTCCGACCATGGCTGATTTGGATACCTACATCTACCGGGTGGCCGGTTGTGTCGGAGAGTTTTGGACGAATCTGATGTGCGCCCATCTTCCACGAATTCGTCGGCGCTGGGATCGGGAACAAAAAAATCGAATTGGAATTCGGTTTGGAAAGGGCCTACAATTAACCAATATTTTGAAAGATCTTCCTAAGGATCTTCGCCAAGGTCGGTGTTATATCCCGTTGGAGCTGTTAGAATCCGTTGGGTTGAAACCCAAGGACCTCCTGGATAAAAAAAATATGTCCAGGTTCAACCCGGTCTTACAAAAATTAGTGGGGATTACCCTAGCCCATCTAGACCAAGGGTGGTTTTACACGATGTCGATTCCGCGTTTCGAAATTCGTCTTCGATTAGCCTGCATGTGGCCGATTCTTATTGCGCTCCGAACGCTCCATTTGTTGACCACCTGTGACAATATGCTGGACCCAACGTACTCACTCAAAATTTCTCGGGTGGAAGTCTACCGAATTGTATTGAGTACGACTTTGACCGGAGGTAGTGGGCGTCTGGGCACAGCCTATTGGGGGCATTTTCGAAAAGCAGTGGGGTGACGGGTTGCCCGATCCAATTGTTATTGATTCAAATAAAACCATTCTGGAATTGGAAAAAAATTTAGATGCTTTGATCAAAAATTTCATCCGGGATTATCAATTCGCCAATCAATAGCGCGGATTCATATAATAAGTTGGTTGAGGTAGATGTAGAGCACTGGTGCAGACATGGAGCTGCTCTCGAATGCTTCGACGCACGCGTCTACCACGGACCATAGCAGTCAGCAATTCCCAGTGCCCCCTCATCAATCCGTGCGTACAGTTTTCCCCTACACGGCTTTCCGAGGTTCTTCGTCAGGGCAGGGGGGCAAGTCTTGATCAAATACATTTTTCCGTGCCTTTCCGTATGAGGCGAGATCAATCTGAATCTTAATAGTTGATCCACGCTTCAGGTAGCCATCCACAGATAGATCGCCCAAAAAGGTATGAGGTCTAGACTATGACTGCCAACCCTTCAATTACAATGGAATGGCTTGACGTCATATTCTCAGGGGCCTAAAGTTTTAGTATGACCTAAATTGAGCGATTCGTTCTTGAAAAAAGTTCGTGAATCCCTAGTTTCCCC
>CAYMQW010000244.1:0-4339 GCA_964392595.1 uncultured Nitrospiraceae bacterium | reverse complement strand
CAGACCCGCTCCTTATCAGATGATAATCCCGCTTGCAAAACAGGGGGAGTCCATAATATGACCAATTGGGTGATGATAGGCAGTTTTTTTTGATCTCGGCGCTTAGATTACAAACGCTTTTGTAACTTCCCCCTATCCCCTTCCTTGACACTATTTTCCCCCACTCCCTAAAATACCTCTCTTGCCCATTTTCAGGGAGAACTGACGATTTATGCGTGACGATGTGGTCATAATTGGTGGTGGGTTGGCGGGGTCGGAGGCGGCCTGGCAGGCGGCGGAGCGTGGGGCGAAGGTTACGCTTTATGAGATGCGACCTAAGAAGGAGACGGCGGCGCATAAGACCAGCAATTTAGCTGAGATTGTGTGTTCGAATTCTTTGGGGTCTGCGGATCCGATTAGCGCGCCTGGCATCTTGAAGGAAGAGATGCGGCTGTTGAACTCACTGGTCATGCGAGTGGCTGAATTGGCTCGGGTGCCGGCTGGGGCCGCGCTGGCAGTGGATCGCGATATTTTTGCACAAGAAATTACGAGAACGTTGGAATCGCATCCGAATATTCGGATCATTCGTGAAGAGATTCGAGAGATTCCGACGGATGCTCTTTGCATCGTGGCCACAGGGCCTTTGACCTCGGAAAGTTTGGCCCAGGCATTGACCGCATTGACGCATAAAAAGAACCTGGCCTTCTTTGATGCCATTTCCCCAATTATCGATGCTGAATCCATTGATATGGATAAGGCCTTTCGTGCATCACGCTATGATAAGGGCGGCGCGGATTATGTGAATTGTCCGATGGATGAAGCCACGTATACGGCCTTTTACGATGCGTTAATGGCAGGAGAAAAAGTCGTATCCAAGGACTTTGAGAAAGTCCCGTACTTTGAAGGCTGCATCCCGATTGAAGTCATGGCGGAACGCGGGAAGCAGACCTTAACTTTTGGTCCGATGAAACCCGTAGGGCTGATTGATCCGCGCACCGGCATACGACCGCATGCGGTGCTGCAATTGCGTGCGGAAAATCGGCACGGTTCGTGTTATAACATGGTGGGGTTTCAAACCAAGTTAAAGTATCCCGACCAGCAGCGGGTGTTTCGCATGATCCCCGGTCTTGAACAGGCCGAGTTTCTGCGGTTCGGGAGTGTGCATCGAAATACGTTTGTGAATTCTCCTGAGCTGTTGCGGAATACCCTGCAGTTGAAAATGCGAGGGACAACCTTTTTGGCTGGGTGTATTATTGGGGTTGAGGGATACACCGAATCCGCAGCAAGCGGAGGCGTGGCTGGAATCAATGCCGCGCGTGCGTTGGCTGATTTGCCCTTGATCACGCCTCCGTTGGCCACGGCGCATGGGGCGTTGATCAATTACATTACCACAAGTGATGCTCGGCATTTTCAGCCAATGAATACCAACTTTGGAATTTTTCCGCCGCTTCCCACGAAAATTCGCGACAAGGAACAGAAGCGGCGATTGATCCACCAACGTGCGATGGATGAGTTTCAAGCATGGAAGACGCAATTCGCGCTTTCCTAACGCATCTGGATCTTGAGCGGGGTGCTTCCCGCGAAACCCTTCGCAGTTACCAGTCGGACCTTCGACAGTTTGTGGCGTTTTTGCGAGGCGTCCATGGAGAGACCGTTCCGGGCCCTGGAGATATTGACCCGACGACGATTCGCCAGTTTTTAATTTGGTTAGCCGAGAGGCAGGATAAAAAAACATCGCAAGCCAGAAAGTTGGCCTGCCTCAAAAGTTTTTTTAAGTTTTTGAATGTACGAGAACGGATTGCCACGAATCCGGCCGCACTCATTCGAGCGCCGCGGCTTGGCCAGCATCTGCCGCGCGTGCTGTCAAAAGACGATGCGGAGCGGTTGATGGAATCGCCGGACGAAGAGGGCGGTGCTAAAACAGCGAGGGACCGGGCCATCTTGGAGACGTTGTATTCCACCGGTGCACGAGTCAGTGAATTGGTTGGCATGAATTGGGGGGATGTGAATCTTGATGATGGCATGGTGCGGCTTCGTGGGAAAGGCAAGAAGGAACGACTCGTGCCGATCGGACAAGTGGCCATTGACGCGATTCACGATTATGTGGCATTAGGTTCGGCCAAATTATCCGCAGACAAGAATGCTGAGGAATCGATGGGGGCGGGATCCCAGGCGTTTCCTGAAGACCGTCCGGTTTTTCAAAATAATCGAAAGGGCCGGTTGTCGGCCAGAAGTGTGGAACGGATGGTGCAACGATATGCCGGGCAGCTTCAGGTTGGAAATGTGACGCCGCACACGTTACGGCATTCGTTTGCGACCCACTTGCTCGATGAAGGTGCCGACCTTCGCGTGATCCAGGAACTTCTCGGGCATGCTTCATTGGGAACCACGCAGAAATATACACATCTGGCAATGAATCGTCTGATGGAAGTGTACGACCAGGCGCATCCACGAGCAGGAAATACGCCTCAGGTCCCTAAGACCAAAAAAGGAAAGGACGCATGAAAATACGATCAACCACAATCCTCTCCGTCCGGCGAAATGGAGCTGTGACCATGGGCTCCGATGGGCAAGTCACCGTGGGCACCACGGTGATGAAAGCCAATGCCCGCAAGGTCCGGCGTTTGTATCATGACAAAATCCTGGCTGGATTTGCTGGAGCCACTGCGGATGCGTTTACCTTATTTGAAAAGTTCGATGTGAAGCTGGAAGAATACCGAGGGAATCTGACGCGGGCGGCCGTTGAGTTAGCCAAAGATTGGCGAACGGATCGCGTGCTGCGTCGCTTGGAAGCGTTGTTGGCTGTCTCGGATGGCACGCAGTCATTTATCCTGTCCGGAACGGGCGATGTGATTGAACCCGAAGATGGCATTTTGGCCATTGGTTCTGGCGGGCCGTATGCCTTAGCGGCGGCTCGGGCCTTGATTGCCAATACGGAGTTAGATTCAAAGACTATTGTTCTGGAATCCATGAACATTGCCGGAGGCATTGATATTTACACGAATCGGGAAATCGTAATCGAAGAGTTACACCCATGATGAAAAAAACAGACACCCTTACTCAGCCTGTGAAATTAGATGACATGACTCCGCGACAAATCGTCGAAGAGTTGGATCGCTATGTAATTGGTCAGAGCGACGCCAAACGAATGGTCGCGATTGCGTTGCGAAACCGGTGGCGACGGCAACAATTGGACCCTGAACTTCGAGAAGATATCTACCCCAAAAATATCATCATGATCGGGCCAACAGGGGTGGGGAAAACAGAAATCTCGCGACGCATTGCAAAGCTCGCGGATGCCCCCTTCATAAAAGTGGAAGCCTCCAAGTTCACGGAAGTGGGCTATGTGGGCCGAGATGTCGAATCCATAATCCGCGATCTGACGGAACAGTCCGTGAACATGGTCAAAAGCTCTTCGCTGGAGCGAGTGGAACGCAAGGCCGAAGATATGGCGGAAGAACGTGTATTGGATCTATTGTTGCCCTCGAGCAAGCCACCAGCCACCGGCTTCCAGGATGATGGCGAGGAGGCGAATGGTAAAGAATCCGTGGAACCAGCAGATTCTACCCGGCAGAAACTGCGCAAACAGTTGAGGGAAGGGACTCTGGATAAACGAACCGTGGAAATCGAAGTGAAAGAACGTGGGCTACCAGTCGGCATTATTTCGAATATTGGAGGCATGGAAGACATCGAAAATAATCTTCGGGAAATGTTGGGTGGCATGATGCCGGGCAAGAGGAAAAACCGGATCATGAAAATTCCTGAGGCGTTGAAATATTTTGCCCAAGAAGAAGCACAAAAACTTCTCGATATGGATGAAATCACTCGTGATGCTGTCAATCGGGTGGAAGAGTCAGGCATCGTGTTTCTTGATGAAATCGATAAAATCGCGGGTAAGGAAAAAAATATGGGACCGGATGTCTCACGCGAAGGGGTGCAGCGAGACTTGCTGCCGATCGTCGAAGGCTCGACCATTCATACGAAGTACGGCCCGGTTCGGACGGATCATATTCTTTTCATCGCGGCAGGCGCGTTTCATGCGGCCAAGCCGTCAGACCTGATTCCGGAGTTGCAAGGCCGGTTCCCCATCCGCGTTGAATTAGATCCTCTGACAAAAGAGGATCTGGTTCGGATTTTAACGGAACCTCAAAGCGCTCTCGTGAAGCAATATAAAGCTTTGCTGGGCACTGAAGGTGTCACGCTTGAGTTCACAAAAGATGGGATTGAAGAAATTGCCGCCACCGCCGTCGAGGTCAATGATCGAACGGAAAACATTGGCGCACGACGGTTATTCACCATTGTGGAACGGTTATTAGAAGATGTGTCCTTTGACGCTCAAGAACTGGTTGAGAAAAAAGTG
>CAYMQW010000243.1:0-4340 GCA_964392595.1 uncultured Nitrospiraceae bacterium | reverse complement strand
GGCACAAAACGGTGTCGTGGTCGAAGGGATAATGCCAAAGGTCGTGCCATCAGGCAAAAGAAATTGTTGAGCTGGCGCGGAGCTATTCCTCTTTATGGGCTCAATTGGCCCATAGGTTTTTCTCAGCAACAAGAGAATTTCAGCACGGGAAAATACTTTTTCCATGGCCCAATCATTGGCACCACCCACATCCATATATTCGATAAATCGCACCTCAGCATTGACGGATTTGCCATATTCAATAAGATCGGCGAGCTCATCGTCGTTAAAGCCCTTAATCGCGACCGTGTCAATCTTGAGACCGGTGAACCCGACCTTTTCGACACTGTGAATTCCCGCGAGTACACGATCAAACGTCTCACGGCGTGTTAAGGCTTTAAACCGGTCGGGCTTCAGGGTATCGAGACTCACCGTCACCCGATGCAATCCGGCATCGAACAACTCCTGCCCCTGTTCCTCCAAAAGAATGCCATTCGTGGTCAGAGCAATATCCTGAATGCCGGCGTGCTGACGAATCATCCGAATCAAGGTTGAAAGATCATGACGAAGTAACGGTTCTCCCCCGGTCAACCGAACTCGATCTATACCAAATTCGGTAAAGATGCTCACGAGAACACTCATCTCTTCAAAGGTCAGAAGCGTCGCGCGGGGCAACCAGACATATTCTTCTTCCGGCATGCAATATTGGCAACGGAGATTGCACCGATCCGTCACCGACAACCGCAAGCTTCGCAAGGGTCGATCGAACGTATCCAAAAGGTCAGAAGTCATTGATTGTCCAGGCAAGTTACTCACTAAGGCTTCTACAAAATTCTTATCGGGGATGAATGTTTGTTTCTCTCAACCGCCAGTCGAACAGGGGGCTGTTCAAAAAGGCCTCCAGCAAGGCCGCAGGGCCGTTGGCGAGCGGAGCGTACACCAGTACGTGAGTACGACAACGGACCGAGAACGCCGCTGGAGGTCTTTTGGGACGGCCCCCTCATGGATGTTGCTCTACCCACATTTCCCCATCTGAAGTCTTCTCAAGCTTCCAAATTGGAGTAATTTGTTTGAGTTCATCAATACACCACTTGCAGGCCTTGAACGCATCGGCTCGATGCTCGGCACCGACCACAATCAACACGATGTTTTCGCCAATTTCAATCTCACCAAACCGATGGAGAATCAGCACTTCGATGATGTCAAAGTCTTGAAGCGCCCGTTCGCGAATGTCCCGCAACATTTTTTGCGCCATGCCTTCATAATGCTCAAACGTGATGCTGCTGACGTCTCGACCTTGCGAACGATCGCGAGCCGCTCCTAAAAACGTAGCAATGCCCCCGATGCGTTTGGATCGGTTTTTGACTCGATTGATTTCCTCATCCATGGAAAAATTCTCGCGTTGCACGCGCACCAGCATGGCTTCTTCGGCCTCCACAGTTGACATGGTCTCGATTTCGGCTCCACCGGAAAACGGGGGCAGCAACGCGATTTCATCGGTTGGCGTCAACACAGTTTCCCCATGGGCAATCTCATGGTTCACCGATACCACCACTTTTTTCTTGAGGAGTAAATCACCTAGCTCCGGATTGATCTTTTGCACTTCGGCGATAAGATCGTTCACCTGGCCACCATCTTGAAGTTCAACAGTCAGATCCGATTCCTGCCTCAATAACGTCTTGAGCATGCCGAAGAGCTTGGCCGTCAGGATCATGATTGCGCTCCATTGGTTGGAGCAAACACTTCGGACCCCGGGCGAACATAGGTGCCAGACTTTCCCCCTTCTTTGGAGACTAAAAAAATCTCACCAAAACTCATGCCTTTATCCACGGCTTTACACATATCATAGATCGTGAGGGCAGCCATCGAGACTGCAGTCATCGCCTCCATCTCTACCCCGGTTTGTCCTGATGTTTTTGCAGCAGCTTGAATCGTCAGCGAACATTGCCCGGAACTGTCAGGCTCGGAGTCCCCCTGAAATTCAATATTCACGCTGGTCACCAATAAGGGATGGCACATTGGGATAAGATCGGGCGTCCGTTTGGCCCCCATAACCCCAGCCACCTGGGCAACAGCCAAGACATCGCCCTTGGCAATTTTTCCGTCTTGAATACGACGCAACGTCTCGGGTTGCATGAACACTCGAGCGTGAGCCACTGCCACTCGTTCAGTATTGGCTTTGGCCGAGACATCGACCATCCTTGCCCGACCCGATTCATTAAAATGGGTAAATTCAGCCATGAGGATTTGGTTCAATTTCCAGGGACTTTTTACAAGAATTACATTATAGGAGTCCCACTAAAAGCAGGTCAAGCAAGATGAGGGGTCATGCTACCGGCTTGACACACCCAGTTGGCTTTTCGACAATGCCTCAATGGACGAAGGATTGATTATTGAAGGAATCAGTTTTCAGGGCCGCTGTGGGGTTCCCCTGGAGGAACGATCCAAACCCCAGCCTCTGTTGGTTGACCTCGAATTCGCCTGTTCAGCAAAAGACGCGATTCAATCTGATACAATCTCCAGAACCATTGATTATGCCCTAGTGTCTAGCCGAGTCGTGGACATCGGGCGTTCCGAAAAATGTGCACTGATCGAAACGCTAGCTGATCGTATTAGTCGAGTTCTCTTGGCCGAATTCCCAATCGAAACCCTTCGCATTTGGTTGCGGAAAGCCAAGCCGCCCCTCGATTATGTCCTCGGATCCGTTGGGGTGCGCCTTACCTATCATCGATCAACAGCGTTCAGGGTTGGGGAAACGTCTTCAACTAATCTTTCGCCCTTTTTAATGAATTATGGCCAGCAAATCCCGCAGGGCCGAGTGCTGGATCTCGCCTGTGGCTCCGGAAGGCATGCTCTTCATTTCGCTAAAGGCGGGTATGAGGTTATCGGTCTTGATCGCAACACAGAAGCTCTGACCGCCTTGTCAAAAGCGGCGCAGGATGAGGGTCTTCCCAACCTGACAACCCGGGAGCTCGATCTCGAAACTGACTCAGACGCTCCACCATCACTTGGAGTAAATGAATTCACAGGGGTACTTGTCTTCTATTATTTATATCGCCCGATCTTTCCAAACATCATTAAGGCACTTAAGCCAGGCGGTATTTTAATCTACGAAACATTTCTCATCGATAATCATCACCGATTTCAGCATCCACGCCGGAAAAAATTTTGCTTAGAGCACAATGAGCTACTTCAATTGACTCACGACTTACGCGTCCTATATTACGAAGAAGGCCAACACGAAGACCACACAGGCCCTCAGCAGACCTTCACGGCACGATTAGTCGCCCAAAAGGTTGAGGAGAAAGAATACCTTCATGCCACGCATTGACCTACACCTCCACACGACCTATTCGGATGGCAGCCATTCCCCTGCTGAGGTCATTCAATTCGCTCATGAGGTTGGCGTCATAGCCCTCGCTATTACCGACCATGACATCGTGGAGGGCATTCCCGAAGCCATGGAAGCCGGAGCACACGTTGGCATTGAAGTCATTCCAGGAATCGAATTGAGTTCACGATTTGACGGTCGGGAAACACACATCCTGGGATACTTTTTTGATTGGCAGGATACGACATTACACACCCGGCTTACTCACCAACAAGCAAGCCGTCATGAACGCAATCCTCGGGTTGTGGAAAAACTCAATCAACTTGGTTTGGAACTTTCCTATGAAGATGTCAAAGCCAAGGCAGGAGGAGGCTCCGTTGGCCGCCCACACATCGCCGACGTGTTAGTGGATAAAGGGTACGTCAACTCAACCAAAGAAGCCTTCAACCGCTACCTTGCCGAAGGGGGCCCTGCCTACGTGGTACGCGAGCTACCGGATTCGCGCGAAGCCATTGCCTGGATCCGTGAAGCTGGCGGTGTGCCAGTGTTGGCCCACCCACATTGGACCAAACGAAAAGGGCAGGAGTTGCAAGTGATGTGCAGCACATTAAAGGAATCCGGGCTCATGGGCATCGAGGTGTTTTACGGTACCCATACGAAACGCCAAACGTCGGAGTACCTGGAGCTAGCCAGAAAGCTCGATCTCCTTATGACCGGCGGCAGTGACTTTCACGGCGCCGCAAAACCGGACATTCAGGTTGGAAGAGGGAGAGGTGACTTGAAAGTCACGGACAAGCTACTGGAGCCACTCAGAAAGGCAGCCCGCAATTAGCCGGGAGGGCCAACAGGCTTAATTTAATCGAGTCTGACCCTGATTTAAACAAATGACCTTGCGAGTAAAGGGAGGCGAGGAATTGACCAATAACCTCAAAGATGGCCGTTGCACCTCCTTCTTCTTTTGGCTCTTCTCCAAATCGAGTGGGTAATTTCTAGCATTTTTCACTCCCCTCCTTTGTAAGGAGGGGTAGGG
>CAYMQW010000242.1:0-4347 GCA_964392595.1 uncultured Nitrospiraceae bacterium | reverse complement strand
GCCAAGAGCTTGCGCGGACTTTTGTGATCCAACTGCTGTTTCTAGGTTCAATGTTTCCCGAGTCATGAGGGTTCAGAGTGCTGAGCAATCTGATAACGTTTCCCTATCAGCTTGCGGTGTGTTCGCGTCTTTGGCTGTACACCCATGGATGGCTGAAGTCCAAGCGATTGCCTCGTCCCGTGGTGAGCGTGGGGAATCTTACTGTTGGTGGAACAGGAAAAACCCCGATGACCATGTGGGTCGCGCAACATTTGGCTGCCAAGGGAAAGCAGGTGGCGATTCTTAGTCGAGGGTATCGTCGTCATTCTCGTGAAAAATTTCTTTTAGTCTCAGATGGCAAGGATGTCCTCACTGGGCCAACAGAATCCGGTGACGAACCGTTTTTAATGGCGACCCGTTGCCCTGGTGTCGTCGTGGCTGTCGGCGCGGACCGGAATCAATTGGGGCTTTGGGTGTTGGCGCAGCAGGCAGTTGATTGCTTTGTATTGGATGACGGATTTCAACATCTCAATCTTGACCGTGACGTGAACCTTCTGCTTATCGATGTGTCTGATTTCAAGGGGATGCAAGCTCTCGTTCCTATTGGCCGACTGCGCGAACCGCTTTCGGGCGCGCAACGAGCCACGGACATTCTTTGTACTCGCGTGGAGGATCCCGAGGATGTGAAGCCGGTACGGCAGGCCCTTGAATCAGCTATCGGTGGTGCGGTCTCTCCAATGACCTCGCGCTTTGATGTCCAGCATCTGAGGTGTGGAAATGGTGACGTGACTCAAGAACCTTCATGGTTGCAAGAAAAACGGGTATTATTATTTAGTGGTGTGGCCAATGCCCGTTCCTTCCGACGTCTAGTGGAGGGCCTTGATGCGCAGGTGGTTGACGAACTGATATTCCCGGATCACATGACGTACACACCCAATACCCTTCGCCAGATTCAAGAACGAGCGGATAAGGCTCAAGCAAATGTTCGAGTTACCACTGAGAAAGACCTGGTGAAAGTCAAACCTGTATGGCCCTATCCTGAGCCGGTATGGGCGCTGTCCCTCGGTGTTCAATTTCTTGAGGGACAAGATAAGCTTGAAGCACGGTTAAGTAGCATCTAAGGTTTTACGCCCAAATGCGTTTGATAAATCCGAATGTCGAAATCCGAAACAAATTCCAATGACAAAATTTCAAATGACAAAAACGCAGACAGACAGCCGGAAAAACGTGGTTATCCGTTTGAAATATTTGGATTGTGCATTTCAGATTTGTTTCGTATTTCGATATTCGTATTTCGAATGTATCGCACGCCAAAACCCACAAATCCATTCAAGGTATTTGGTATCCCATTAAAGGATGACAATGTCTGGTAAATTGCATCCTGACCTGATTCGACGGATTCTCGTTCGCGGCCCCAACTGGGTGGGAGATGCGGTGATGTGTACGCCGGCCATGCAAGGCATTCGGCAGACATTTCCTTCGGCGGAAATTTCGCTTCTTGCTCGACCTGCTGTGGCCAATCTGTTGAGAGGTCATTCCAGTGTTGACAGGACGATTGTGTATGAACATCAGGACCAGCATGCAGGATGTCTAGGTACGTTTCGACTTGCTAAAACTCTGAAGGCACTGGCCTTTGATGTTGCCGTTCTGTTTCCCAATGCATTTGATGCGGCGTTGTTAACCTTTCTTGCGCGGATTCCGCGCCGATACGGGTATGCCACCGATGGGAGATCCTTGTTGCTGACCGATGCCGTTTCCCTTCCTCCTCAGGCGAAGACGTTGCATCAAGTTCGATATTATGAGGAATTGATTCGTCCGTTGTGCCCGACATATTCTTCCAAACCTCCCGTGTTAACTGTTTCAGAGGATGACGAGAGTCAGGCTGCCAAACTTTTCACGGCCAATGCGGTGTCGGAGGCTTGTGTTCTCGTCGGGTTGAATCCTGGGTCGATGTATGGTGAGGCCAAACGCTGGTTGCCTGAACGGTTTGCGGAAGCCGCTGATCAAGTCGTTGAGAGCCTTGCGACCAAGGAAAAATCTGCTGCTGTGCGAGTTGTCATTGTTGGGGCGCCGGGCGAGGAAGGATTAGGTCATCAGATTGCCGGGTTGATGCAGACGCATCCTGCCGTCCTGTCCGGACAAACCTCTCTTGGGGTGCTCAAAGCGGTAATCAAACGGTGCCGGTTATTTCTGACCAATGATACGGGTCCCATGCACATCGCCAGTGCTTTGGGTATTCCCGTCATTGCGGTGTTCGGGCCAACTGATCATACGACGACCTCGCCTTTTGTCTCAGGACATGTGGTGGTGAGGACCCCTGTGAATTGCTCACCCTGCTTGCTTCGGGAATGTCCGATCGATCATCGTTGTATGACTGGCGTGACGGTTGAACAGGTCGTTCAAGGTACTCAACAAGTTTTGAAGGATCGTGATGTCTCTCCTCTCCAAAAATTATAGGTTTGAGTCCTGATGTCAGTCGATCAATCCCACGCGACGGTTTTTTTTGATCGTGATGGCACCTTGAATCATGATACGAGTTACATCAAGACTCCCGGAGAACTCGTCTTGTTTCCCGATGCTGTGACCGCGGTGAAGCGGTGCAATGATGCTGGTATACGGGTGTTGATGGTCACGAATCAATCTGGACTGGCGCGTGGCTTTTTCTCCCAGGCGGATCTAGATGGGATTCATCGATGTTTGCGGGAGCAACTTCAGTATGGTGGGGCCTGGATCGATGACATCTTTATCTGCCCGCATCATCCTGATGACGGATGCCGGTGCCGAAAACCCAACCCGGGTATGATCGAACAGGCCATGGTTCGCTATCCGATTGATCTGGCGAAGAGCTATGTGGTCGGTGATAAATCTATCGATGTTGAGCTGGCCGCTAAAACGCAGATCAAAGGGCTGTTGGTGACAACAGGGCCTTCCAGTGCAGAGGAGCTTCGGATGATCCAGTCCCATCATCTTCCTGTCTCACATGTGGCGAAGTGCTTACAGGATGCTGTGGATTGGATTTTGGCTGACGTCGAACGGGTTGGGTAAGGCTGCTGTTTCCCCTTAATCCCAGCCAAGGCAATGGGTATGGTGCCGTGTTGAATGTGAATCCCGAACGAATCCTCATCATAAAACCAAGTTCGTTGGGTGACATCATTCATGCTCTTCCAACCCTTGCAGCCTTACGGGCACGGTTTCCAAATGCGTGGATTGCATGGTTGGTAAAACAGGAATGGGCAGAAATTCTGGAGGGCAATCCGTTGTTGAATGAAGTCCTACCTGTGAAATTTGGTGTGACGCAGTTGTGGGGCGTTGTTCATTCGGTTAGAAATCAGGGCTTTGATATGGTCGTTGATTTGCAGGGATTGTTTCGGTCAGCCTTCATTGCCAAACTGTCCGGTGCATCTGTGATCGTGGGATTTGCCCAAGGCCGTGAATGTAGTCCCTGGTTGTATACGCATCGCGTGAAGTTGCCCATTCCTACAGGGCAGTCCTGGCGTTTGTGGAATATGCACGCTGTGGATCGAAATCTTTCCATTGCGAAATTTCTCGGGGCAGAGGGTGATGTCAAGGAATTTTGGTTGCCCAGCCATGAGGAAGACTGCAATATCGTTGACCAATGGTGGAGGGCTTCTGGTGTGACAAGGGCCGACAGGCTGGTTGCCATTGCTCCCGTCACTCGTCAACCTATTAAGAATTGGCCTTTGGATCGATTCGTCCAATTGGCTCAAGCGTTGATAAAGAACGACCGGGTCAAGGTTGTTCTTATTGGAACGGAAGATCCGCACATCAGCCGGCTATTTGAGGCTGCATTAGGTTCCCGAGTGGTCAATTTGATGGGGAAGGCTCGCGTTCGCCAGCTTGGCGTCATATTTGATAGAGTGCAGCTTTTAATTGCTAATGATTCGGCGCCGCTACATATTGCGGTAGCGCGTGGGATTCCGATATTGGCGATATTTGGTCCCACAAACCCGGAAGCCACTGGGCCTTATGGGATGGAAGTAGGTTCTCATGTACTGACGCATGCTCTTCCCTGCCGGCCTTGTGGGGAACGAACGTGTCGGAATGACAACCCGTTTGAATGTTTGACCTCAATATCGGTCCAGGACGTCATCAATCAAGCTGAGGGTATGTTGGCTGCGGGAGGAAGGTGATGCGTGGAAGAAACAGCGTGGCTTTTTTTCTTAACGTTTCACACTTCACGTTCCTTTCCGATGGAGTGATCCTTAATGAAGGATTCGTCGAAAAAAGTTTCTGGGTGGTCATTGCGTATAATGATGAACCCAACATGCGGGCGTGCTTGGAAAGCCTGGTATGGGCTGATGAGTTGATTGTGGTGGATTCTCATAGTACCGATGCTACGGCAGAGAT
>CAYMQW010000241.1:386-4348 GCA_964392595.1 uncultured Nitrospiraceae bacterium | reverse complement strand
AATGCTGTGGAGGTCTTCTTCCAAAAATTGGGGGATCTGATGATGGGAGTAGTTGAGGACTTCCTGACAGAGGCGTTCGATACGTGTCACATCATCGGTCACAATTCGACCAAAATTCTGGATAAATTCGTGATCACCCATGCGGTGAGGGGCCAGCTGTACAAAGGTTTTGATGGAGGTCAGTGGATTCCGAACTTCGTGCGCAAATCCGCCAGCCATAATTTCCAGGGAGCGCAGTTGATTGTTCCGTTGGATCAACAATTGGGATTGTTTCACCTCTTCATAGAGCAGGGCATTCTCCAAGGCAATGGCGGCATTTCGACCGAGCGATGATAGTAATTGCAAATCTTCGGCAGAATAGCCGGTGTCTGTGTGGCGCGGGCCAAGCATACAAAATCCAATGAGTTGATGGTGCCTATTCAAAAACGGCAAACACACATCCACATCGAGGGCTGTGAGTTGTTGCCTCAATGGTCCAGGGTGGTCGTGCGTTTCCAAGTACTCCAGTTCATCCCGAACCAGAGGTTCCTGGTGGTGACGAAGTCGAACTGCGAGGGAGTGGGTCATCCCAAATCGATGTGAGGACCCGCCCGCGTGGTTGGTGGGAGCCACGGGTCCATACAGGTTTTTCTGTTTGTCCCAAATATACAGTATTGCATGACGAATGGACATAACCCGTTTAAGGGTCCCGGTGATTTCTTCGGTTAACGTACGGAAGTCAAGAATGCTGACCAAGGCCTTGGAAAATTGTGAAAGTGTTGTGGTCATTTCGTACCGTTCTCTAAAGAGTTTTCGCCCGATAGCTTCTTCGGCACGCGTTTTTATGGTGTAGGATCCAAGGACCAGAAAATGAAAAATCACCAACATCGTGGCAGAAAAGGGATAACTAATTGACCCAAAGTACAGGTGTTGTGCCCACAGCAAGACCCCAAAGGCGGGAACCGCCGCGACGAAAAACAGCGTGAGATAGGAGAGGCCCTTTTCCAACGCGATCGATGTATCCATCAAACGGTACTTCACGATGGCGTAGGCCATGATGATGGGATAAACCGGGATGGCAAAGTGTCCCCAGGGGTACACGTCGAGGCCAAAGAGAGGAAGAAACGCGAGCGAGCCCCCGGCATATCCGAAGGTGGTGGCGATGAAGAAATATTTGATCTGGGTTCGCTTGGTATCGGAACTCCGTCGAAAGGCCTGTCCAAGAAGAAGATGGCTATAGACGGTCAAGCCCAACCACCCAAGGGTAAAGAATGTGAACAAAAGAGGGCCTGGGACGGCGTAATAAAAAGAAGA
The DNA here is from genome assembly GCA_964392595.1 of uncultured Nitrospiraceae bacterium. Taxonomy (GTDB): domain Bacteria; phylum Nitrospirota; class Nitrospiria; order Nitrospirales; family UBA8639; genus Nitronereus. Next base: position 3,055 of record CAYMQW010000241.1, on the reverse strand, counting down.
AAACGCGAAACGGACACCTGAGAAAAAATGATGCGATGTGAGAATCAGCGGAACACAGAGTCCATTAAGGGCATAGGAGGCAAATAATAGCCGCGGGTGTGTCGTGTTGGAGAAGACACAGGTGAAATGAAGAAACACAACGGGAATCCAAATCACGCTGACGGCGAAGGCCAGACGCCAAGCGAGCAGGGCTCTCACGGGGTCGGGTTCCAGAGCAATCCAGGTGGATCCTAGACCCCACAGGGCAACAGAGACGGTAAAGGCAAGCCAGAGTTGGTTTAAGCGACGGGACGGGTTTCGAGAAAATACAAAAAACCCAAACACCAAAGAACTGATACTGGTGAGAAATCCTGCAAGTGCAAAAGCATTCATAATCAGAATCCTGAGTCCATTGGGTTCAGGGCAATCGTGAGAGGACTCGGTGAACCCCAGACATTATGATCAAAAGCTGGTCATGACACAATTGCTTTTCTTTGATGGGGGGATCCAGTTTGGAAAGGGGAAGGAACTAGAATAAGTGCTCAGGGTTGATGACCAACAGTGTGGGTGGTGTGGAACCGTGAGGCCCCGAACCTTGTATAGGCTTGGGGCCTCACCAACTCCGGGCAATGACTTATGCCGCGTAGGCTGAACGGTGATAGACTGACAGGTCAACAGGGGAAAACTTGCGATAGCAGGCCTCTAGTGCGATATGAAAATATTCCATACTGCGTTTGGCGGCCTGGATCACTTTGTGTTGTTCGTGTTCGGAATGGGTCGTCTGAATGATAATCTCCAGGGCTTCCAAGGGATGCGCTTCATCGTAGCGTGCATGATTTTTCATCCAGGCGTACGCGCGCTTTGTTAAATGGATCCCGTCCCGACCGTCATATTTGGGAAATCCTTCCAACACCGCACGGGCAATCCCTTGGGTGGTGCCCTCGATGGCATAGGTCATGGCACCCATGCTCTCCGCCAGGGATCCGCGCAAGTTCATGGACCACATGTAATGCGTGAGGGCCTCCACTTCGGGAAGGACCGGAAAGTCATGCAGCTCTTCACGTGTGATACCAAAGGCATCGGTCATGTCCATCCACTGCTTGGCATGCCATTTTTCCACCCGAACGTTGTCGATGAGAATCTCACGAGCAAAGGCCTCCTCGGCTTTCGCAATATTCAAGGCAATCCATTGAGGAAAGGTTTCGATGAAGGGATACAGTTGCATCAACCACCCGCGCATTTGTTCAAGGGACAGGGTCCCCCTGGATGTTTCTTTCACCAAGGGGCAGTTGAAGATACGTTGCTGATAGGGGTCCGTTTCATTGATCAGATGAACAATCCATGGCGGATGTGGGGAAAATGATCGCCGTTTGCTTCCAGATACCTCGGTAATCCGGCTGGCTTGATTGGGAAAGGTCAATAACTGTGACATGGCATCCTCCCTGACGAATGAAAGATTTTTTAATAAAATAAGACCGCTTCTGACAGCTTATTGACACTCACGCAAAAACGTTGCCAGGCAAAATTTACCGACCACGGGCTGGCCTTTCAGCAATAACGTGGACCGATAACGGACGATACTATCAATATTTTCAATGTGTTATGGAGTGGATCAGCACACTTCAATCAAATGAGCTGAAAAGGAGATTGGGTGATCGCTGGCGTCAGAAAGTTGACGAGTGTTGAAAGCATTGACGCCAGCGATCTCTCGATTGTGTGGGCCTGGGGATGCCCCAACTCATTCCGAAAATGACAATTCCACTTCTTTGGTTGGTTTTGCACTTTGAGGTTTACCCCGAAACTTTTGGATTTCGGTGACGATGGCTTTAAATGCGGTGCGAATGGCTTCTTCAAAAGTTTTGCCTTCTTTTCTCGCGGTGAGGGTGTGGCGAGGGGGAAGGGTTAAGACGATTAAGACTTCAGCATTATCACTTCCTTTTTTGTGGTGGGGGTTTTTCGACAACGTGACCCGCCCATGAGTGATATGTTGATGTTCAGTTTGCAATTCCTCCATGCGTGTTTCAATCTCGCTTTTCCACCGAGGCGTCATCCCTACATTCCGACTTTCAATTTTTAAATCCATTCTGACCTCCTCATGTTCGGAATCACATTATTACCGATCAGATCTCTATTATATTCCAAAACATCTCTATGTACCAAGGGAGAAATCACTAAAATTTTTTCTGTCGAAAAGAGAGCCTGAAGATTGACGTATCTCCTGAGAACATGAAATGCGAGATTTGTGTCCTTGCCCGTCACGGGCTTGTTTGGTGCTAGTATGATCGAGTACCCTGAGGGTCTTAATTATCTGGAGGAATACCCATGACCACGACAAAAGATCCCGCACAATCGACTGCCGCCACGTTCGATCAGGATATCCAGCAATTTCGACAGCAGTACGCCGTGCTTAAGACATTTCTGATGAATTCAGCCACAACCTCCATTGAAGAATTTGATCTCGCCACGGAGGAACTCATCGCTGGAGTGTTCGGCCGGTCATCCACGAACCTTGAAACCTATGAATATGCAGAACTGGGAGAAGCTGGTGGGCTAGTCAATCTAACCGAGGAGGCGCCGGAAGGGGCCAATTTAGATGAAAATCGCCAGAATCTACGGCAACGACAGCGGGTGCTTGAAACTTGCGTCGCGGATCTTGAAGCGCGTCGAGCCCAAGCGGCCGCTGGGAAAAA
>CAYMQW010000241.1:0-376 GCA_964392595.1 uncultured Nitrospiraceae bacterium | reverse complement strand
TCACCGACTTTATGACCAAAACCATTCGATCGGTTTCCCAAGAGGCAACGCTAAAAGAGGCCGCCAAATTATTACAGGAATGGAAGGTCGGTTCGCTTTTAGTCGATGGAGGCGATGAACTTGTTGGCAGCATCACCGAAACGGAGTTAACCCGCGAAGTCATTGCGAACGGTGTCGATGCCAATACCACCACCGTCAAGACCTGTATGCGGGAACCGATTATTTCACTGGAAAGCAGTGATTCCGTAGTCGAAGCTGTTCGGTTGATGAAAGAAAAAGCCACCCGACATGTGTGTGTCACCGAGAGTGGAAAAATTGTCGGGCTGATATCGGTCTCGGATATCCTCCGCTATTATTCCGGGGTGAACTAAATCCT
>CAYMQW010000240.1:0-4358 GCA_964392595.1 uncultured Nitrospiraceae bacterium | reverse complement strand
ACACCAAATATCTTACACGTCTTTTTTTCGCCCAACTGCCGTTTCTGATATGGATTAACTTGCAAGTAAGTGTTTCAGAAGGCTTTTTGGGAGAGCAATTCTTGACCTCATCCCTCAGACCTCATGGATTAACGCTTTTTGCGTGGCGCATGTTAATATATGGAGTCTAGGTTGAAAAACTCAAAACTTCTCAGGAGCCTTTTATTCATCCATGAAAAATACCCGACACCAGTTGCCTTGCCGGATGTTCAAAAATGTCCGTCCAGCAAGGCCCGAGAACGCCGATGGCTTGTCTGCCGTAGCCTCGGTGAAGGCTGGTGCCTTTTCCAACATCCGGTAAGCGTATGATGTCGATATGCCCAATATTGCATGGCTGAACGGGAAATTTCTTCCTCTTGAAGACGCTACGATTTCGATTGAGGATCGGGGCTTTCAGTTCGGCGATGGCGTCTATGAAGTCATTCGCGTCTATGGCGGAAGCCTCTTTCGACTTGATGAGCATCTTTCCCGTCTAGCCCAAAGTGCCCAGGCTATTTCTCTCCCCCTTACCATCGAAGGCAAGGAATGGAAGGCATTCATTCGTGAAGGTCTTGAGCGAAGCACCTATTCGGAGTGCAAGGTGTATATTCAAGTGACTCGAGGGGTGGCCCCGAGAGAGCATCTGTTTCCAGAGACAACTTGTCCTACTATCGTGATGACCTTCCGGGAAATGGCGGATCTTTCGGCCCACCTGAATCAACAGGGAGTTTCCGTGATCACCCTTCCCGATTTGCGGTGGGGTCGGTGCTCGATTAAAAGTCTGAATTTACTCCCAAATATCTTATCCAAGCAGCAAGCGAATGAGGCGGGTGCGTTTGAGGCTCTGTTCATCAAGGATGGAATGGTGACGGAAGGAACCTCGAGTAATGTGATCCTGGTCAAAGACGGGAAATTGCTCACCCCTGTCTTGAGTGACCAACTGCTGGCAGGGGTCACGAGACAAGCGGTTCTTGAGTTGGCAAGGAACGATGGAAAAGTCGTGGAAGAAAGACCGGTTAAGGAGGACGAGTTGAAGCAAGCTGATGAGCTGTTTCTTATCGGCACAACCATTGAGGTGTTGCCAATAACCAATCTCGATGGGGCTCCTGTCGGAAATGGGACCCCTGGCGAGGTTACCAAGCAGATGAGGGACAAATATCAAACTCTTATCCATGGGAAGATCCCAAAGGGTGAAATGTGAGGGAAAATTCCACAAGCCCTGCCCCGTGTCAAAAGTATTTCGTGCAACCGACTTTCATTAGGTCTTTAGAACACTTTATAGGCCTTTAGAACGCTTGACACTCCCAGGGCTATTTCAGTAATTTTTCTCTCTCGGTATTCGTGCCTGAGGGTAAATACGTAAACCTAGCTACTCTACAAAAAAACTTCTGAAGTGTGGTAATTGTTTATTCTGTGTAAGGAGGCCGGTCATGTTTTACTTCAATCGTGTATCCATGAAGCAATGTGTGTTCCTAGGGTGGGGAAGCATGCTTGCGCTGACGTTCCTTTTGCTTCCGTTTTCCAATGCTGTAGCCGAAGCGCCTGAAACTTCGAACCTCGTTTACAAGACAGGGATGAATCATCAATCCCCTGGATGGGCTGAACGCCTCAAAGGGCAGACGATTGTCGAAGATGCCAAAGAGGGTCGGGCCGAGCGGTCCGCCCTTGTGGAACTGCAACACAAACGCATGATGCAGCAGATGGAAAAAGAAATGGATGATTCCAATTCTGGTGGGTTTAACACCATGTCAATGATGCATCAATACGGGGCTGGCAAGGGAAACTACTTATTAAATTCCGATCCCGACATTGAACCGGTCTCGATGACCGGCGGTGGAAAATGTCCGGCGACCGCTCCAGTGAAATATTATGACATCTCCGCCATTGATGTAGAAATTACATTAAATCAATGGCTGGATTACTACCCCGGCTATATGTTTGTGCTTGCCGAAAATATCGACAACGTTCGTGAGGAAGAAGCCAAGAATGCTGAAGCTCGCGAAGAAGAGGGATACAGTAATCCCGGTGGTGTGAAGAATGGGATTCAAGGTCAATACATTCAACCGCTGGTGATTCGGGCCAATCAAGGGGATTGCCTCAAAATCACTCTTCGTAATACATTGGAATTCGGCGAAGATGTGAGTCTTCATATCAACGGGTCCAGCATGGTGGTCAGCAAAACTGGCCAGCCTGCGACCACCACGAACCCTGATGCTATTGCCTATGGTTTTGACGAGGACTGTGAAGAGAATTGTGAAACCACGCCGTTGGACATGGAATGGTATATCCATCCTGATACCCAAGAAGGTGGGCGCCAATTTCACAGCTATAGTAATGATCGTGAGTTGACGGTCATGGGACTGTTTGGGGTGTTTATCGTCGAGCCCGCTGGTTCAAAATATCTGGATCCTCTTGGAACCGGTCCAGCAACGGACATGTCCAGTGGCTGGCAAGCGATGATTCAAAATGGGACAGGCCCGGATTTCCGTGAATTCGTGTTGGTTTACCATGAGGTTGGTGATGAAGCTTTCCGGCCGGTGAACAAACATGGAGACTTCCTCCCACAACGTGATCCGTTGACGGATTCCTACCGTCCTGGCGCAAGGGCGATCAACTATCGAAGCGAACCGTTTGGCATCAATAACATGCACGTGCAGCACGAATACTTTGGATTCGAAGATGAATCCATGGCCTATAGTTCATATACCTTTGGTGATGCGGCCCCAGCGATTCCACGAAGTTATTTAGGTGATCCGGCGAAGTTCCGTCTCGTCCATGGTGGATCGGAAGTCTTCCATTCTCACCATCCTCATGGTGGAACAATTCGTTGGGCGAGAAGCCCGCGAGCGGTTGATCAAATGCCGATGTGGCATAAGGGCCAGAATGGTCCGGTCAAGTACCCGCTCATTCGTGCCAAATCTGATCGAGTTGATGTGGAAATGATTGGGCCTTCCGAGGCGATAGATTTGGAGACTGAATGCGGATCAGGTCTGTGCCAATGGCTAGCTGGCGACTTTCTTTTCCATTGTCATGTCGCGCACCATTATGTCTCCGGGATGTGGGGGTACTGGCGGGTGTACAACACGATCCAAGTTCCTGGAGTTCAGAACGATGTTATGGCTCCTCTTCGTGAATTGCCAAACCGTGTGGGACGAATTCAAAAACCCGTTACGTCAGATCAACTCGTGGGGACGACGGTTGATTGGTTTGGGAAAAAATTCAATATCGTTGAAAAAGGAACTAAATCAATTTGGGATACGAACCCAGCTACGATTAATATCTATGACTGGGTAGAAATGCAGTTGCCAACACGCGGTCTTCCCGGTCATACGGAGGATGAAATTGGCCAGTTGAAATCTTATGATGCCACGGTGATGGATTGGGTATGGGAAGGAAATCGTGCGATCAGTGAAAAAGAAAGCACGACCGAGAATCCCAAGTACCAGCCTGAACGGCAGGGTTATGAAGCAGGAAAGCGTCGCGCCATCTGGTTTGAGCCGACGACTGGAAAAGTGGCGTGGCCTTGGTTGACTCCTCATTTTGGAAAACGAGTACCATTTTCGCCAGATCGGAATCCTGCTCCCTGGCTGGAAATGATTCATAACGACCCAGACGGGCAGCCCTCAGTCGAGCCAGCCAAGCCAGGTGAGAATGGGCGTTGGAGCCTGTGTCCGGATCGGGCAGGTTCTCAAAAGTATAATATCCACTTTATTAAGCTTCCGATTGAATTGTCAGCGCCCCAAGGTGCTCAACCAGCCATTGTTGATCCGAATGGGTTGTTGTTTGTGGTTCATGATGAAGAAGAAGCCATTCGAAACAATAATGATTTAAAAGTGCCGTTGGTGTTCCGTGCGAATATTTATGATTGCATGGACTGGACTTTAACGAGCGAATGGCTTGACGATGATATTACGAATTTTCAATCTTCAAAAATCAATACGCACTTTCATTTTATCCAATTCGACAATCAGGCGTCGGATGGTGTGATCACCGGTTTTTCGTATGAGCAATCCATGCGGCCCTTCACGGAGTTCGAAAAGAAAACAGACAAAGGATTGCCGCTACCGATGAATGCGAAATTCACTAGAGCAGCCCAAAAAGGTGAACGGACCATTCGTGTGACGAATTCCGGGCAATACCATGTGGGAACCGTTATCTTGGTTGGTGCGGACAATGTTAAAGGCAACGAAGTCAAGCGTATTGTGGCAATTAACGGTGGTGGTGGCGATTCAGGTGGGGCAGCTTCTGCTTCCTCTTCCGCAGGGGGAAATTATGTCGTTCGACCAGGCGATACCTTGGGAGAAATCGCGGGATCTCATGGGACTTCGGTGGAAGCCTTG
>CAYMQW010000239.1:0-4361 GCA_964392595.1 uncultured Nitrospiraceae bacterium | reverse complement strand
TCGACCATGTTGAACGGTCCATATCTTGTAGAGCGAGAAAATTTGGTGAAGGGTGATCGAAGGGCTATTCGGGAGGGTGTTTTTTGGATTTGAAACGGTTTTTGAACTTTTGCAGGATGGCCGTATACCTTGGGGCCAGTGACCATGTTGTCTGTGCGATTTCTTCACCCGAGTCAATGGTGATGCTGGGCGATTTGGAGTCTGTTAAAATTTGTGTTGGGATCGCACTGCGATGCCCCGTGAGTACAAAGCTCATCGTGCTGGTGATTGCGGCATAGGGCGCAAGCTCAGGACTAAATAATTCCATGGCCAAGACAATCGCGGTGATGGGTGTATTCGTGGCTCCGGCCAAGAGACTGACAAAGCCCAGTGCCGCAAACGTGGCAAGATCCACATGCATCCATTCGGCAAAAATCGATCCGAGAGACGAGCCCACAAAGAAGAGTGGTAGGATAATTCCACCACTGCCGCCCACATTTAAGGTGATACTGGTGGTGATGGTTTTTACAAGAAACGCGTACCACACCACCGATTCCCCCTTGAGGGTTTGGGAGACTGTGCTCCATCCTAATCCGAGAAAATCATTAGAAAAGACGAGGGCGAATGCGGCTAATACCAGGCCCCCACCCAGCCCCACCACTATGCGGTTAGGGTAAACGGAGGTGGCCAATTCTTTCCCGAAGTTGAGGATTTCAATAAACAATAAGGCGCCCAGGCCAAACACTATTCCCGCAAAAACCGTGATTAGAACGAGAGAAAGGCTCAAGGGCGGGATCGTTGGGAGTACAGGACTGAAATGTCCCACCCCCCAGGCCGAGACGATGTGGGCCCCTACAACTGCCGAAATCACGCAAGGCAGAAGTACTCCATAATAGAGTCGTCCGACAAACAGGACTTCCGCCGCAAACACCGCGCCAGCCACCGGGGTTCCCAGGACAGCGGCGAAGCCCGCGCTGATCCCACAGATGACCAGGCGTTTGCGATCAAGGGCATCAAACCGGAACAGGACAGAGAGCGCTGAACAGAGCCCGCATCCGATTTGTGCACAGGGGCCGATATTTCCGACTGAACCTCCGGATGCAATGGTCACTATCGTTGCCAGCAACTTTATCGGGATCACACGGGCATTGATGAGCCCATCACGCTGATGAATAGATTGGATCACCCGTTCAGTTCCATGGCCTTGCGCTTCCGGAGACACCCGTGTCGTGAGCCACGCCGAGAACATGAGTCCAAGGGGCAATAGGACAATAGTGTATGGGAGGCTGTCCGTCAGTGCGAGGGTCGATTGAAGGATAAAAAGAAATAGGGCTGTTGATGACCCAACCACCACTCCAACTATGCTGCCCAAAGCAAGCCACTTCACCACACTGCCTAGGAGGGTTAAGAGTTCTGTTGACGGTTTCATGGTGAGGTGGGTGAGGAATCCTTGTAAGTAGAATGGATGAGAGTTTGACAGATTTTTGAGCCTAGTGCTAGCGTCTTCTGAGAAGATTACATTCCGCTTGATCAAAATGTCATGTCGTGTTGCCCCTCGCCTCAAGGCCTATGAAACAATAGCTTGGACATCTCGCATCCCATCTTCGGACCATCTTTGAACGCGCCGCAATCGAAAAAATCTCAACATAGGCTTGCTATGCCTCGGTTTTTTCTCAATCGTTATGCCAAAATCCGACCCACATCTCGGCGCGATGTTGTCCAAGTTATTGTTTCCCAGGCCCTTGATTCTTCCGATTCATTTTTACGTAGTAGCTCTTTCATGCATAGTATGAAGAGAATGAAAAGATACATTGTCGTGAGTGTGCGAGGAGATCTGCAGTCAGGGCGTCGAGTATGAGACCCACTCCTGTCTTTCTCATTCTCTGTGGAGTTGGGTTTTGCTCATTCATGAGTTACAACCTTGTCCGCATGCCGGCATTGGCACCGTTTGCCGAAACCTTGGGCGCAGGCCCAGTGGCAGTAGGCTTTATCGTCGCCGCTTCTACGCTCACTGGGGTTTTCCTCAAATTGCCCATGGGTGCGCTTTCGGATATTGTGAGTCGACGTCGGCTGATGTTGTTCGGTGTATTGGCATTTGCGCTGCCGCCGTTTGCGTATCCCTTGGTGACGGACCTCGATGTGCTGGTTGGGTTGCGGGTGGTCCATGGGCTGGCCACGGCGGTGTTTACGCCTTTGGTCCTCGCCTCTGTGGCTTCGATGTATCCCATACATCGCGGAGCAGCATTGGGCTGGTATACCTCCGCAGCCCAGGGAGGGGCGCTCTTGGGACCAATGCTAGGTGGATGGCTCGTAGATACGGCGGGATTTTCTCAAACCTTTCTTGCCGGGGGAGTGTTTGGTCTGCTGGCGTTGGTCCTGTATGTGACCATTTTGTTTGTGCACCCGGAAGGAACGCCGACCACCAGAATTGACGCTCGTGAAGTTTGGGTCAATTTGCGACAAGGGTTGAAAACCGTCATTGGGAATACACAAATGCTGGCCACCAGCGGGGCAGAAGCCGCCAAGATGATGGCCAATGGCACACTCATGGCGTTCTTGCCCCTGTATGCCCTGTCTCTTGGTTTGAGCCTGGCAGAAAGCGGCCTGTTGTTTGGGATTCAAGGCCTGACGTCATTTGTGTCCAAACCCGTCATGGGTCGAATTTCTGACCAAGGTGGGCGACAACCGCTCATCACCCTTGGTCTGGTCATTTGTGGGGCGACGATCATGGGCATACCCTATGCCACGGAATTCCTGCCTCTGTTATTTCTGGCTGCGGGGTTTGGGTTTGGGGAGGCCGTGATTACCTCGTCATCGGTCGCGTTAATTGCGGATCTGGCAGAACCGGAAAATATAGGTGCGGGGATGGGATTGCGCGGCACCATAATGGACATTGGCCATGCCAGTGGTCCAATACTCGCGGGTGTGCTGGTGGCCGCAATCAGTTATACTGGGGCCTTCATGCTCATCGGGATTCTTCAGTTTTTGGCTGCCTTGGGATTTTGGATGATCACATTTCGGCAAAATGCCATACAGACGAGTTGAGTTCGGTTATCATGAGGAAGGGCTTGAGATAGATGGAAGAAAGCATGACCTCAGGCGATGTGGTGATTGGTGCGCTCGCGGCAGTCGGGGTGGTGGTGTTCATCTAGGTGGTACGAATGGTCTTTCTTGAGAAAAAGGATGACAAGGATGTTTAGCGGGATCGTCGAGGAACTGGGTGTGGTTAAAACCTTTGAACGAAACCTCGGTGGCGCCCGGCTTTCCATTTTTGCGGATGTGACGTTAGACGATCTGAATCTTGGGGAAAGCGTCAGCGTATCCGGTGTGTGTCTGACCGCTGCGGATATCCATGACCGCGATTTCGTGGTTGATGTGTCGGTGGAGACGTTGAATGTGACGAATCTCGTGGGTCTTGCTGCGGGGGCGGCGGTGAATCTCGAACGTGCCATGAAGTTGAATGATCGAATCGGGGGGCACCTGGTGTCCGGACACGTTGATGGAATAGGAAACCTGCGCGAGCGGCAACAAGATGGCAATTCCATCATTTTGACTTTTGAGGTTCCTGAATCAATCCTTCGATATTGCATTCAAAAAGGGTCCATCACAGTGGATGGTGTGAGTCTCACGATAAATCATGTGTCGGATAATACCGTGTCAGTTGCGATTATACCCCACACCGCGAAGATGACGACCTTGGGCCTAAAGCAACCTGGCGATTCGGTCAATTTGGAATCGGACCTGATTGGAAAATATGTGGAGCGACTCATGCAAAATGCCGGACACCTACCGAAACCATCAGCCCCAGTTATTGACCGAGACTATTTGCAGAAGCGAGGGTTGCTTTAACAGGATGTTGAAAAAACCCACCAGCGGCGTTCTCGGAACTTTATTGTCCTCACGTACCGATGTACGCTCCCGGCACCAAAGTTCCTGCGGCCTTGCTGGGTGGATTTTTTGAACATCCTGGGGAATAGTGAGTTGATTGATAAATCTTCCATGCAAAAAACCTAAACTGTGGAATTCTTGACATTCCCACCTAACTTGAAAAGCTATTCATGATAAAATTTTCGGTTCCCATGCGTGCCTTATTTTTTGCGATGTCTGTCGCGGTGGTTATTCCTCTTGGGCTTTGGCTCATCGTGCAATTTTACGAATGGAGTTGTGCGACCTTAGTGACCTGCGAGCCTATGGTAAAGCCGTCACACGTCAAGGGGAAGATACCGGAACCTCCCAAAAGGTATTATTATCCCAGGGAGAAAAATCCCTAGCGGAAATTTTTTCCAGTCATTGCAGGCGGATGTGCGAAATCTTTCTTGGTGATTCCTTTCCCCCAGTCCAATCGTGCGACTGACTTCCTGGAATTTTTTGAACCTCATTTT
>CAYMQW010000238.1:0-4361 GCA_964392595.1 uncultured Nitrospiraceae bacterium | reverse complement strand
TGGCTTGTCAGCCGTAGCTTTAGCGAAGGCTGGCGGCTTTTTTCAACATTCCCCTGTATGACTTGTGAGCGATGTTTGGCCTGCATATGCACTTGACTCAAGTAAGCTTTCAGTTAAATTTTATGCGGGATGAAGCATCCGAATGACTACCGAGAGCTGGTCCCTATATTCAAAACACAGGCTAGTTGTGTTAAATATCTCGCGGCGATTCGATGGGCCGATGATTCACGTGTTCAAGATGTGAGGGTAAAGAGCCTGGCTAATAACTTGAGTCAAGTGCATATGCAGGATGTTTGGAGTCAACGCATTGGCTTCGTTGAATTTTTTCTTGATCATTAGTGCCACGACGGCTACAATAAATGGCTTTTTAGCTATCTTTTTCTTTACTGTGCCCCAAAAATTGACCCCAGGTAGAGATGCGGCTCAGTAAATAAACAGATTTTTAGGTAAGAGAGTCCAATCCTACCAATTTTGATTTCACTCACATAATCAAAATTTCCTTTTTGTTTATGTGGTGGCTAATCAATCCTTTTGTCCTTAACTACATGGAGAGATATTCAACATGGCGGTAACTACTATTCTGGTCCTGTCACTTCTCGGACTGGTCATAGCATTCTATTATTCTTCAATGACCCGAAAAATCCCCATCGATATGGGGATCGATGACCCCGACCTCAAAAAGCGTTTGGCTAAGATCCATTCGGCTATCGCTAATGGGGCTATGGCATTTCTGAAGCAGGAATATAAATTCATGGCCATCTTTATGGTGGTCTTTGCAGCGATCATTGCGATCCTCATTGATGACCATCATACCGATTATGTGAATGAAGGGATTTATACGGCCATCGCGTTCATTGTTGGCGCGGTCATTTCGATTGCGTCGGGTTTCATCGGTATGAAGATCGCGACGCAGGGCAATGTTCGTACTACCGTCTCAGCCAATAAATCCCTTGCCGATGCATTTAAGGTTGCGCTGCATTCGGGCTCTGTCATGGGTTTTGCGTTGGTCAGCTTGGCCTCATTAGGAATGCTCGGGGTGTATCTTCTGTTGGTGAACATCATGCCGGCTCGACTTCCCACGCATGTGTTGATGGAAGTCATTGCCGGTTTTGGTCTGGGTGGTTCGTCCATTGCGTTATTCGCGCGCGTGGGTGGCGGTATTTTCACAAAAGCTGCCGATGTTGGTGCAGACTTGGTCGGTAAAGTTGAAGCGGGTATTCCTGAGGACGATCCGCGGAACCCTGCGGTGATTGCCGATAACGTTGGCGATAATGTCGGTGATGTGGCTGGGATGGGCGCTGACTTATTTGGTTCCTGCGCTGAAAGTACTTGCGCCGCCATGGTGATTAGCGCGGTGGCCTTTTCCGGTATGGTCGATGCGTTGCTGTATCCGATCGTTATCTCTGCTGTTGGTATCCCCGTGAGCTTTCTAACCTTGATGATGATTAAGGTCAACACCGAAGACCAAGTGGGTCCAGCGCTCAAAAAGATGCTGATCATCTCCAGTGCGTTGACGGCGGTGGTGATGTATTTCGTCACCAAGGCCATGGTCCCCGATTCTTTTCAAATCGGCGGTGAGACGTATACGGATCTGGCGGTGTATTTTTGCTTTCTCACCGGCCTCATTGCTGGGCTCGTCGTTGGTCTGATCACTGAATATTACACCTCACATGCCTACGCTCCCGTGCGAGAAGTGGCGAAATCGTGTGAAACCGGTTCGGCCACGAACATCATTTTTGGGTTAGCTCTTGGCTATCAGAGTGCCGTGGGTCCCTATCTCGCGATTGGCTTGGCCATCTATATCCCGTGGATGTTGGCTGGTATGTACGGTGTGGCTATCGCCTCTCTTGGAATGCTCGGCACGCTGGTGATTGCGCTGACCATCGATGTCTACGGCCCAATTTCTGATAACGCCGGTGGTATTGCTGAAATGGCTGGTATGCCTGAGCACGTGCGAAAACGAACGGACGTACTGGATGCAGCGGGAAACACCACTGCTGCCATCGGCAAAGGCTTGGCCATCGGTGCTGCAATCCTCACCTCCTTGGCCCTGTTTGCCGCCTTTCTGACACGGGCTGATTTGTTGCTCAAGGAGCAACATGGACCAGACCATGATCTGTTGGGAAGCATTAATTTGCTTGATCCCTTGGTCTTTACCGGGCTGTTTATCGGTGCGATGTTACCGTCATATTTTTCAGCGATGACCATGAAGTCCGTGGGGACGGCGGCCTATAAAATGATTGAAGAAGTCAGACGTCAGTTTCGCACCATTCCTGGCCTCATGGAAGGGAAAGTCGAGGCGGATTCCGATCGATGTGTGGCCATTTCAACTCAAGCTGCGCTGAAGGAAATGATTCCCCCAGGCATTCTGATCATGGGGACCCCACTGCTTGTCGGCTTCCTGTTTGACATTCAAGCGCTCGCGGGCGTTCTCGCAGGTTCCTTGGTTGCCGGTGGGGTCATGGCCATCTCCTCATCCAACAGTGGTGGGGCTTGGGATAATGCCAAGAAGTATATTGAAGCAGGAAACCTCGGAGGGAAAGGCACTGACATTCATAAAGCCGCGGTTGTTGGCGATACCGTCGGGGATCCACTCAAGGATACCTCAGGCCCGTCGCTCAATATCCTGATCAAACTTTCTGCTATTTTGGCACTGGTCTTCGTCCCATTTTTTGTGCAGTACGGTGGCCTGCTGGTCCGGTAATAGAATAAAGCGTCTTTTTGTAGGTACCGCATCTCTCCTGAGTCTATGTTGAAGGATGATTCTCTCTCGCGTCCTTGCCTCATAGGTTTTTCTGGGTGTGGTTGGGAAATATTAATGTGGGGTTTCGCCCCACGCGACGAGTCCCTTTGCTTCGGCAAAATGAACCAAAACCATTTCTGCCTGTGCGCGACCCCTCCGACCTTGCTCAGAAGCAAGTTCTCCGGGATCCCTGGTCCACCGCCCCGAATAAGAAGGCTCAGGAACTCGCTCCGAGGTGCAAAGCCACCTCTCCACTCAAACAGCCTTCGCCAGAGAGATAGGATTCCGGGCGGTGGCCCAGTCGCGCCCAACGCAGGAGAGGGAGGGGACCAACTTACGTTTTGGACGATCAAGGTCCTTGGATAGGAGCGGTCCGTCAAAACAGAAAAGTTGCAGTTCTTTCTGTGAGGGTTTTCATTCTGTCGGTATCCCGACTTCGGATGCGGCGGAGCCGGAGCCACGAATCGACCTCTTGGCGAGGGCTGTTTGAGCAGAGCGAGTGCCCTCACCATCTTATTCGGGGCGTAGGCGGAGGAACCCCATAGGGGCCGCATACGGGCGGAAATGGTTTTGGGTACCTTTGCTGAAACAAAAGTACCTCGTCTGCAGGGGCGAAACCCTGCATCTAATAATTCTCCAACAGATTTTCGAATGTGGCGCGTTAAAGGTGATCGTCTTTTTTGCGCCCAACTGCCGTTTCTTGGATGATACAAATGCGTAATTCCATCGTTAGTCGGAAGACGGGAGATAGCAGCAAGAGGACGGTGGCGCTTCACCTCTCGTTTCCCGCCTACCGGCTAACAATTTTTCAAGCGGTTTAGAACAGAATACGTGATTTGACGGAGGGCAGTTTCTTGACCCCTTTCACGGGCTCCGTTATCCTGATGATCGAACTATGATTTTATCCCGCAGGGAGGTGGCCGATGGAAAAGCAGGAACGTAAATCAGATTCGACAAAAGATCCTTCCGTTCAGGACGATCAAGAAGTTAAAGCCAATCCGAAGGTTGAAGAGACTGGAAAAAAACTGACCGACGATATTGACCAACTCATCGATGAGATTGACGAAGTCTTGGAAGAAAATGCTTCGGAATTCGTGAAGAATTACGTGCAAAAAGGAGGCCAGTAACTTTCTCTTATCCCCTTTTCAGTTATTCGACTCGACCAATTGCTGTTTCAACTTGCGATTCCCAGTTAGCTTGCTACGGGGCTACCTAAGGGAAAGGGGCCTGAAAGGGGTCAAGAAAGGGGTCAAGTTGCTTGCTTTATAATGTAGTCTTAGCTATGGTGCCTCATGCCGAGACCCCACCGTATAGAGTATAATGACGCGTATTATCATGTCATGAATCGAGGGCGTGGCTACCAACGTATCTTTCACACCCCACTCTACTATGACGCCTTTCTGACGACGCTTGCCGACGCGCACGAACGCTTTGGGGTGGTAATCCACGGCTACTGTTTACTGGGCAATCATTATCATCTCCTTCTGCAAACCCCGCACGGCAATCTCGGTCGTGCCATGCGACATATTAATGGCGTCTACACGCAACGCTATAACCGCCTAAAACAAACCGATGGCCCGCTATTCCGCGGACGCTATAAAGCCATCTTGGTTGATGA
>CAYMQW010000237.1:0-4367 GCA_964392595.1 uncultured Nitrospiraceae bacterium | reverse complement strand
CAGGTCATAGGAAGGGGTTATACCGACAAGGTGGTTTATGGGTCTGTTGAAAAATTAAAAAATTTTTCATTTTGGCGACGACTGTCTAACACGCTCATTGGTCAGTAGAAAAGGGGCTGTTCAAAAAGGCCCGTCCACGGCAAGGCCGCAGGGGATTCGGCGCGCGGAGCATACAGCAGAACGTGAGCACGGCAAAGGCCCGAGAACGCCCCTAGCGGACTTTTTCAACAGCCTCTTTAAATTATTCCAATGCGGCGACTTTTTCCATCACCTCATCCGAAATATCAAAATTGGCATGAACTTTTTGAACATCTTCCTGATCATCAAGTTTTTCCATCAATTTCAACATCTGCACGGCTGGTCTTTCCTCGAGTTTCACGAGGTTCTGTGGAAGGAAGGTTACTTCGGCCAAGGACGTTTCAATGTGTGCGGTTTGAAGGGCTTCTTTCACTGCTTCGAAATCGGCAAGATCCGTCGTGACTTCAAATCCTGTAGCTGTTTGTTGAATATCTTCGGCCCCGGCTTCCAGCGCCAGCGTCATGAGTCGATCTTCGTCAGTGTGACTTTCTTCCACAATGAACAGGCCTTTTTTATGGAATTGCCAAGCCACAGCACCTGCCTCCGCCATGTTGCCATGGTTTTTCCCGAAGATGTTTCGAATTTCCGCCACGGTTCGATTGCGATTGTCTGTCGTAATTTCCAGAAGCACCCCGGTTCCGCTTGGGCCATAGCCCTCCAGCGTAAATTCTTCATAGTTCACCCCGGGAAGTTCTCCGGTGCCTCGCTGAATCGCGCGCTTGATGGTATCGGCGGGCATATTGACTTCTTTGGCCTTGGCAATAAAGGTTCGAAGCGCGGGGTTAGCATCAGGGTCGCCGCCGGCTCTCGACGCAATAGTGATTTCGCGAATGATTTTGGTAAAGATTTTGCCTCGCTTGGCATCGATGGCACCTTTGTGCCGCTTAATTGTTGACCAATGACTATGTCCACCCATTGAATAATCCTTTGAATAGGCCTTCGGTTTGACTGCCATTTACAATGATGATTTCGCTCGCGCCCTCGGGTGGGCTTGTATCACAGAGTCAAAAGACGTGTCAATTGTAAATAAGTAAAAATATTTAGGGTAAATTTCTTATTTCTCAATTGCCGGTGCCCAGCTTTTCCGGGAAGCTTGCTGGACAATCCGTCGCTTGAAACAGTTGCTTCAGGCCGAGGAGGATGGTATGGAAATCCCATGCGCATTATCTTTATGGGTACGCCCGAGTTTGCAGTTCCCTCTTTAGAATCATTGCTCAATCATGGTTTTGACGTGGTGGGCATCGTGACCCAACCCGATCGCCCGAAAGGTCGAGGGCAGACGGTGGTGGCTTCGCCCATTAAGCAACTTGCGCAAACACAGGGTTTGCCCGTTCTCCAGCCCGAAAAAATGAAAAGCCCCGAACTGCTTCAGTCCCTTGCTGCCTGGCGTCCCGATATGATAGCGGTCACAGCCTTCGGGCGGATTCTTCCAAAAAGTATTTTGGACCTGCCCCCGGGAGGATGCGTCAACGTGCATGGGTCGTTGTTGCCGCGATATCGGGGAGCCGCTCCGATCCAATGGTCCTTGATCAATGGGGATCTGGAAACCGGCATTACGACTATGTTCATGGATGAAGGTATGGATACCGGAGCCATGTTGCTCCAACGGACTATTCCGATTGAACCGGGTGATACGGCAGACGAACTAGGAAGTCGGTTGGCCATGGTAGGGGGTGAATTGTTGGTCGAAACACTCAAGGGTTTGGCCAACAAGACCGTCACCCCTCAAGAACAGGATCACGACAAAGTCACGTACGCACCCCTGTTAACCAAAGATGCGGGAATGATAGACTGGACTCAATCGGCAAACGGTCTCGCCAACCGGATTCGAGGCCTATCCCCCTGGCCCGGGTGTTTTACCTTTCTTCGAGATCAACGATTGGTTATCTGGAAGGCCAAGGCAGAGACAGAAAAAATCGATGTCGCACAATCAGAACACATGCCCGGCACCATTGTGGATGAAAACAAAAAAGAGTTTTGGGTCCTGACCGGCGAAGGGACATTACGAGTGACAGAGGTTCAACCGGCCAACAAAAAGCGAATGACCGTAGAGCAATTTCTTCAAGGGCGCTCGGGATCAATCGGCCAAGTGTTTCAGTCGGGACCGACATAACTTCCCTGCCTTTATAAAGATGGATACGTGATATTTAAAGAATATGTGGCACCCGACTTCATATTCAGAGATGGACATCAAGAATACAGAAAGAATACAGAGAGAAAATCATGACTGATCGAGAACAAGCCGCTGTAGAATTTCTCAAAAAACAATTGCAGGATTTAGAAATCATACAACCGCATGCCCTCAAAACCACCAATGCCATCCGCGCGAAGGAGCAATTCCATAAATGGAGACTCTTATGTGATTGGGGCGGTGGCGGAAAAACTGGGTCCTACCTATGGCGAACGCCTACAAATAGAATGGATCGAAACCGCATATGCTGGGGGAGACATGTATGATGAAATCGCTGATGACATCGAGATGTGCCTTCGCCAACTCAAACATCTTATCAGGGCAGTAGGGACAAAATGGCTTGAGCTGCAAGAAGATACCAATGACGCACTTGCATCGTAATTTATAATGCTGGGATAAAATTTCCTGATGTCAACCCTGCTTGACATATCTCCTGAAAGGCCAAGAGCAGTAGGGAATGTTCAAAAAGATGCGTCCAGCAAGGCGCAGGCGCTTTGGCGCGCGGAGCGTACGGGTCAGTACGTGAGCACGACAAAGAGCCGAGAACGCCGCTGGCGCCCCCTTCGACTATGCTCAGGACATGCTTTTTCAACATTCCCCGGCTAGGATAAATGACGACACCCTCCCCCCCCCCCCCTCCCAAACGACTTGGCCAACATTTTCTGATCGATCCCAATATCGTGAGAAAGATTCTTCACGAGGCCGCGATTCGTCCAGAGGAAACGGTGTTTGAAATTGGGCCTGGGCGGGGGGTGCTTACAGAGCCGTTGTGCGACGTGGCGTCTCAGGTCATTGCTGTCGAAATCGACAAGAAATTGGCGGCCTACCTATCGAGCGTCTGCCATCAATCCAATTTGGACCTTCGCACAGGCGACGCGCTAGATTTCGACTACGACACCCTTCCACAAGGAACGGTGGTAGTGGCGAATTTACCGTATTATATCTCGACCCCGTTGCTGTTTCAGTTGATGGGGCACCGATCCCGGATTAGTCGGGTGGTTGTGATGTTACAGCTCGAGGTGGCTAAACGATTAGCGGCGAAGCCTGGGAGTCGCGACTACGGATCGTTATCCGTGTTGAGCCAATACTGTGCGGACTCACGATTGGCATTCAAAATACCCGCCACCTGTTTTCGCCCACGGCCCGATGTTGATTCGGCAGTCGTGACTTTTACCCTGCATCCTGGCCAACCCAAGGATGATGCCTTTGATCGAGATTTTATGCAGACCGTTCGCGCGGCGTTTGCCCATCGAAGAAAAACGTTGGTGAATTCGTTTCGCGATTCGGGTTGGCCCATATCCACAATTCAGGACGCGTTAGGCACGGTGAGCATCGATCCCAAACGCCGTGCCGAAACGATTACCCTCCAAGAATTCATCGACCTCACCCATGCCCTTCGCCAGCATTCCTCTGATGAAAACGCTCCTCGAAGTTACCGTTGATCCAGATAGAATCGTTTAATTCTTCACGAAATATCCGCGGCCAATTCGAAAGTATGGCTGTCGCCTTCATCTGTTAAAGCGAAGCGTCTTCTTTATAGCCGCCAGTTTTCCGGACTATGTTCTGTTGTCTGTCGTTTCTGAGGTCTCTCTTCCCTTGTCATAATTTTTTACGTTGTCCGTAACAGGGGTTTTGATAATAGATTTTTCTCGTTCAATCTGTCTTTACCCTCCTTAGTCTTTTCTGTTGCTTTTCCTCTGTCAGCATATTTTACAGTATCCGTTCAGTGTGTTTTGATTTGACTCGTGGTGGCTTCAGCCTGTTTGTATTTCAGTAGTGCCCTTTCATATTTTCCAGTAGTCAAAAAATTTTACAATTGTGCATTCCTTCCCCATCGCCATTTATGGGAATCACTACACCTTCCGTGTATCTAACTCGCTGAATCTTTATGACTTTTGCTCCAATTTGTGCCACGCACTGACCCCACTTGTTGTCATGGCCCGAGACTTGCTTGAACAAGGCAAAGGACCTAAAACACGAGTCAAATAACATTTAACAATTGCAAATCACACTCACAAAGAGAGGGATCGCTCCATGAAAAGATTTTGGCATTGTTAATTTAATATATATTCCAATTCGCCATTCCGTTTAGCCATCA
>CAYMQW010000236.1:0-4368 GCA_964392595.1 uncultured Nitrospiraceae bacterium | reverse complement strand
CTGTGGAAGCTGCAGAGTCTGGGGTGAGTCTTAACCGATTAGCGAGTGCAAAGCTTTCTCACTGATTCAAATGCGACCTTTACCTCTACCTCGAACTCGCCGCTAAGGTGATCCCGCTTTTGGGGTATGGCCAAAACTTCTTCCGCAATGCTTGAAAGATCTTCCTCCCAACCATTTTAACGGACTGCTCTCAAATTGGAAGGCAGTCTTCTATTCGCGATCGATGCGGACCTTGACCTTCTTTCCTTTCAGTCTGGTTCGGCTGAGGGCCTTTAGGATTCCCTGGGCCATTTCTTCCGGGACTCTCACTAGCGAAACATGATCTTCTATTTTGATGGGGCCGATCATTTGCGAGTTTATCCCGGCTTCGTTGGCAATGGCGCCGACAAGATCTCCCGGGCGGATGCCTGCTATTCGGCCGGCGTTGAAATATAGAGTCGCCAATTTTGGGAGGCGGCTTCCATGATCGCGCTTGCCGATTGGTCTGTCCACTCCTTCTCGTGGTTTGGCGCTGCGTAGTCGTTCTGGCGGTTCCCGTCTCTGACGCCGCGACACCTGTGATGTTTCCTGTTCACGGTCTCGAATGACAGGAATCTCTTCTTCCTTTCGTTCTCCAGTTTTTGATCCGTAGGCCAGTTGGATTGCGGCCGCTGCCACATCCGCCGGGTCAAAAATCTCAGTGAGTGCGTTGACCACCTTTCGAAAGCGACCAAAGTGATTTTCCGTGAGAATTTCCTGAATGGAGGCTCCGATCCTTTCCAGTCGTTTGGCTTGGAGATCGGCGACTGTCGGGAGGGTGGCCATCTCGATTTTCGATTTCGTGAGACGTTCGATATTGTTCAGCAGCCAACGTTCCCGTGGTTCCACGAACGTGAACGCTTCACCGCCACGTCCCGCGCGGCCGGTTCGTCCGATACGATGCACATAGCCTTCGGGAGACGCAGGAACGTCGTAATTCATTACATGCGATACGTGAGAGATATCCAGGCCTCGTGCGGCTACGTCCGTCGCGACCAATAGGTCCGTCTTTCCTGATCGAAACGAGGCCATCACGCGATCGCGTTGGGCCTGGTTCATTCCGCCATGAAGGCCTTCACCTCGGTGCCCACGGGTGTTGAGCATAGAGGTCAGCTCGTCGACTTCCAGGCGAGTCCGACAGAATACGAGTGTCGACGTCGGACTGGCCATATCCAGGATACGGGCCAAGGCTGCCACTTTGTGAGGTCGGGCGACGAGGTAAGCAGTCTGGTGCACGCGAGGGGCCACTCCGGCCTTCACTGCTTCTTTCACAATTTGAATATCAACTGGGTCTTGTAAATGGCGGCGCGCGATTGATGCAATGCGGGGGGGCATGGTCGCTGAAAAAAGTGCGGTCTGCCTGGCGGTGGGAGTCTGTTGAAGGATGGCGTCCAGATCTTCGGCGAACCCCATATTGAGCATCTCATCTGCCTCGTCCAGCACCATGATTTGCAAGTCCTTGAGCTGAAGGCTTTTTCGGCGAATATGATCCAGCGCTCGCCCTGGTGTTGCCACAACGACATCAACGCCGCGTTTAAGAGCAATGAGTTGCGGTCGAATCGCCTGACCTCCATAGACTGCGAGTATGGCAACCCCTTGCTCCTTGCCATAGCGATGAACGGCCTCGCTCACTTGTATCGCCAATTCTCGTGTTGGCACGAGAATGAGAGCGAAAGGATTTTGCTGTCGCGTCGAATGGGCTAGGCGCTGGAGAAGAGGGAGCGTGAACGCGGCCGTCTTGCCTGTTCCTGTCGCGGCGTGACCCAGAAGGTCCCGTCCAGCCAATAAGGGGGGGATGGCTTCCAGTTGAATCGGCGTGGGCTCCTCATATCCCAATTCCCCGAGCGTGGTGAGCAGTGTAGTTTCGAGTCCGAGAGATGCGAAGCCAAAGGGTACGCTCTTCTTGGTCGGAGTCGGAGTTTGTTGGGTCGTGTCGTGTTTTTTCATGGACTATATGGTTAACCTTTCTGTATTCCGTATTGGTGCAAACTCACTTCATTGGGCACAAGACCCATTATATAGTTGAATGAGTGGAAGATTTGAATAATGAATTCTGGAAATTTTCACTGGCTCTTTTTGCCATGCAGGGCGCGGAATATGCGAAGCTGGCCGTAATCACAGAGGTCGCCGAGTATCTCTTTGGCGCCAGTTAAATTTCCAAACCCGGTTTGGGCAAAGGCTGCGGCGATTTGGGTCTGTTGGTCAGGGGATAATAGCCGCTTGGTATCTACCGATTCACCAGCTTGGATGGCTTGTTCCAGATGTCCATAGATGGTGCTGTTAATCAACCCACGTTGTTGGGCGATGTGTTCGACCGTATCCCCTAATCGAAAAAAGCGCAATGTTTCCTGAACGGTATCGCCCAGTTGCTTCTTCCTGGAGGATAACAGTGGTGGTAGCGGCGGAGGGGGAGACGACTCTTTTGGAAAATTCTGGCGCGGATGGGTTTCTATATAATCAGCAATAGCTGCTAGAAACATCGTGCCAAACTCCTGCAATTTTTGCTTTCCCACGCCGCTTATCTGTAGGAATTCCCGTTCGTTAGCCGGGTACTCTCGTGCCATCTGGCGTAGCGCCACGTCGGAAAATACGACATAGGCTGGCACGTCACGTTCATCAGCTAATATTTTTCGCAATTGGCGCAAGTGATTGAATAGTGCCTCGTCATGAGCCAAATCACCGGAAGGTGTCTTCTTCCGCTCTGGTGCGCTCATGGGTTTCGTCAAAATGATTGGTGGACGCTCTCGAAGGAAGCCTCGGCCTTGGGCTGTCAGCTCCAAGATGGTAAAGGGCTCAGTTGTTTGTTGGAGGTATCCAAGCCGGATGAGTTCCCGACTGATGGCTGCCCATTCGGGTCGGCTGTGAATATTCTTTCCGCTTCCATACGCATTCAGTCGCTCATGGCCCCATCGCCGAACTTTCTCGGTATTCGCTCCGGTCAGGACCTCAATCACATGATTGAGGCCTACACCAAAACCACTTTTCCCCCGTATCTGGGCGACGCAAGACAGAATGGTGCAGGCGTCTTCGGTCCCATCAAACACGTCCCTGGGCGTCAGACAGTTGTCGCAGGCTTGGCATTTTTCTGAGTCAAATTTCTCACCAAAATAGTGTAATAATTTGACACGCCGACAGGTTGGGCATTCTGCATACTGGACCATTTGCTGCAGTTGTGTGCGAGCAATCTGCTGTTCTTGAATATCCGGCTTTTCATTGATGAAGTGGTACTGCTTCACTGTATCCCCGGCGCTGAAGAGCAGGATGCACTCGCTTGGTAATCCATCGCGGCCGGCGCGCCCGGTCTCCTGATAATAACTTTCAAGATTTTTTGGCAAGTCATAATGAATGACAAATCTTACGTTGGGTTTATCGATCCCCATCCCGAATGCAATCGTTGCGCAGATTACTTGAACCTCATCCCGCAGGAACAACTCTTGATGATGTGACCGTTCCTTTGCCGTGAGGCCGGCATGATAAGGCTGGGCCTTGATGCCCTGCGCTCGTAATCGTTCCGCTAGATTTTCTGTGGTTTTTCGGCTCTGGCAGTACACGATTCCGCTTTCCTGTGATTGTGTCTGGAGAAAAGCCAGGACTTGTTCGAAGGGATTCGCTTTGGCCAGCACGCGGTAGGTGAGATTCGGCCGATTGAAACTGGCTAGGTAATACCCAGGGTCCTGCAGTTGCAAGAGGGTGAGGATGTCCGCTCGAACCCGTTCCGTTGCGGTGGCGGTGAGCGCCATGATCGGTAAGGAAGGAAACCACTTTCGCAGCTCCACGAGCCGACGATATTCAGGCCGGAAATCATGACCCCATTCACTGATGCAATGAGCTTCGTCAATGGCGAGAAGATTGACCTGCCATCCCTGAAGATCGCTCAGGCAACCTGACAGCATGAGCCGTTCCGGCGCAATATAGAGCAGTCGGTAGTCTCCACGGTGCAAACCCCGCAACCGGGCCCGGGATTCATTCGAGTCCAAGGATGAATTGAGGAAGGTCGCGGCAATGCCATTGGCTTGAAGGGCATCCACTTGGTCTTTCATGAGCGCAATGAGTGGGGAGACCACCACGGTGAGTCCCGGTCGGGCTAAGGCCGGCAACTGAAAGCAAAGGGATTTCCCCCCGCCCGTCGGCAATAGGGCTACGACGTCCCGTCCGTCCAGGGCATCGCGGATGATCTCTTCTTGCAAAGGTCGAAATGAGGTGAAGCCAAAATGCTCTTTCAATAGAGAGAGCAAAGGAACGTGTTTCGGTGGGCTGGGGGGTAATGAATCCATTAGCAATGCTATCGGGTCATTCAGAATTGGCAATTGTGAAACTTGATCTGACTGAGTACAACCGTTACCTACCTAT
>CAYMQW010000235.1:0-4395 GCA_964392595.1 uncultured Nitrospiraceae bacterium | reverse complement strand
GGCAAAACGCGGGTGTTAGTGTATCGCGTGGCCAGGCTCATTGATATGGGTGTGGATCCTGCCTCGATTCTTCTCCTGACCTTTACACGAAAATCCGCACAGGAAATGTTGGGCCGGGTCGGGCTATTGATCGGTCCGCAAAGTGACCGAGTTATGGGCGGGACCTTCCATTCCGTGGCGAATATCCTGCTTCGACGCTATGGCCGTGCTATTGGCTTGGAGCCGGGCTTCACCATTTTAGACCGTGGGGATTCCGAAGACCTCGTCAATATGGTGCGTGGGCAAATTGGCCCGATCAACACAGGTAAACGGTTCCCGCGCAAAAAAACGATTGCCGACATGTTCAGTAAATGTGCGAATACGCTTCAATCGCTGGACGATGTTTTGCTCAATGAGTATAGCCATTTTGGAGAATACCTGTCTGATCTGACGAAGTTGCAGGAGGGGTATATCTCCACCAAACGGCAACGGCAATTAGTTGATTACGACGACCTGCTGGTTCGGCTTCGTGAATTGTTAACCGTGGATGAATCCGCGAGGCGCGTGATTTCTGAAACCTACCGCTATCTGTTGGTGGATGAGTATCAGGACACCAATCGATTGCAATCCGAGGTCGTACGTAACCTGGCTTCGACGCACGATAATGTGATGGTGGTCGGGGACGACTCGCAGTCCATCTATGCGTTTCGTGGCGCCACGTTCCGCAACATCATGGATTTTCCGACCTTGTTCCCGGGCACGCAGGTTTTTAAGTTAGAGGAAAATTACCGCAGCACACAATCCGTGTTGGGGTTGGCCAATGCGATCATTGATGGGGCAGCGGAAAAATATAGTAAAACCTTGTTTACGCAAAAAAAAGGTGGCGAGCGACCGGCGTTGGTACAAGCTGCGGGAGAAAATCCGCAATCTCGTTTCGTGGCACAAAAGATTTTAGAATTGCGGGAAGAAGGCGTGCCGTTGAGTGACATGGCCGTGCTCTTTCGATCGAGCTTTCATGCGTTTGACTTAGAGGTGGAGCTTTCGAAAAGAGATATCCCGTTTATCAAACGAGGCGGGTTTAAATTTATCGAAACTGCGCATGTCAAGGATCTCTTGGCCCATCTTCGGGTGATACACAATCCGCTGGATACCGTGAGTTGGCAGCGCTCGCTGTTGTTGGTCGATGGCGTTGGGCCGAAACGAGCAAAGGACGTGATCGCTCGCTTGGTCAATACAGACACACCCTGTGACGTGTTGCGGGACATCACAGGGCGGTCGTCTTTCGGGTTGCGGAATTTAGCGGCAGCGCTTGATGCGGTCGGCCATGCGGACGATGGGTTGCCGACGGATCAAATCCATCAAATGCTCGAATATTATTTCCCGATATTAAAAGACCAGTATGACGACTACCCCAAACGCATTCGTGATTTGGAACATCTCCAGGTGATGGCCGAGCGCTATAGTAGTTTAGGGGACTTTCTTGCGGATCTGACCCTTGAGCCGCCGAATGAAAGCGTGGTGGATATTGATGCGCCAGACCGTGATGATGAACGGCTCATTCTTTCCACCATTCATTCGGCCAAGGGGTTGGAATGGCGGTGCGTGTTTGTGATTTGGCTGGTGGATGGCCGATTCCCCTCTTCCTATTCGTTTCTTACCGAAGATGATTTGGAAGAAGAACGCCGGTTGCTCTATGTGGCGGTGACTCGAGCCAAATCACATCTCTACCTGACCTTCCCGGTAAATGTGTATGATAAAATGACAGGGACGGTGCTCTCCAAACCGTCGAGATTCTTGGATGAAGTGCCAGTGGAACTCGTCGATGCGTGGAGTGTAGTGGATGAAGGGGAGCCTTATCGCTGGGGGTAAGGACCTGAGAGAAAATAACTTGAACAATTTCGCGCCAAGATTTGGGTTAGATTTGGACGGAACGATTGAGAAAAACACGAGGCATAGCACAGCGATGTTGAGGGTGTTTCGATTGAGGCCCGTTCAAAGATGGCCCGAAGATTGGATGCGAAATTGTTCAAGTTATTTTCTCTCAGGTCCCAAGATGTCGTGATGCGGGGAACGGTAAAATGGGTTTTGGCGATTCTGTTATTGGGCCTCGTGTTAGCAATGACCCGGTTTGCCCAGAGTGCCGAAGGCACGAATGTCTGGCCGAATTTAGTGAAGCAAGCCGAAGGCTTAGGCTTACCCACCCAATTCCTTAACGAAATCGATTCGGATTTTGTCACAGTCGCATTCGAAGATCTTCGCACCTATGCCGCCGAATATCATCCCGAAGATCACCGGATGATTGTAAACATGCGTCTGTCCTTTAATAGCGCTGGCGGGGTGCTGAAATCGTTAGACCGTTATGACCCATCACGATGTCAGCTTGCTGTATCATGAGCTCTTGCATGCGTATCTCGATTATATTTTCAATGGGCCTGGACCCGAGGGGTTGAGCGCCAACGCCAATCGTGTGCTCACCTTCGCCAATGAACAGCTTCGTTGTTACTATCGATTTGTGCGGATCAATCCAGTACGGCAATGCCGCGATGCCACCGAAATACGATTTCTCTCCAAAGAAGATGCCTGGGAAGTCATCAACGAAACCTGGGGCGTGTTTATCGGTTGGCACATTTGGACGAAATTAGAACAACATCGAGAACCTCAGCGCATAGGTACTTGGACCGATCCCTTACTTGAAGATTGGGCCACCCGCCTGGCTGCGGCAAATACCAGTGGGGAGTTGCTAGGCTATGACGATCCGGACGAACGCCGAATTGCGCATAAACGCTTCATTGCCCCCTCCCACGGGTTAACACCCGAAGGAGCCAAACTCTTGCTCGAAACTATTGTAGAAGAGCCAAACGATGTCATCGACGAAGGCGGCTTTGTCATCAAAGAAATCCAAGACACCTTCCAAGAAAAACTGCCGTGTGATTAACACAATATTTTGTAAAGAATGAGGCCTCATCCACCCCTTCTTTGTAAGGAGGGATTAGGGGGGCTAGAGGCCTCAATCTAAATCAAAACTCATAGTGGAAATTACAAAGGTGTTGAACCGAGAATAAACAATCTTTCCCTCGCCCCTTTAGGGAGACCTGCCTGCGCGCCGAAGCGCTTCGGCGAAGGCGTGGGGTAGGGTGAGGGGTGGTTCCATCGACCTTTCTCCCCTCGACAACCGCAATCCAAAGATGCTAGCGTCGATCTAGTCGTTTGAGTCTTGAACTGAACAAGAACTTTAAAGAGAACGCGCCTGTAGCTCAGTGGATAGAGCACTGGCCTCCGGAGCCAGGTGCCGCAGGTTCAAATCCTGCCAGGCGCGCCAATTTCATGAAAGATGCAAGCGCCAGATTCCCCTCCGTTGTAAAGAGGGATGAGGGGAGGTAGAGTCTTCCTGCCTGGCAAGAAGTGAATCAAAGCTGTGTGCAAAATATTTCTTCAACATTTTTCCTTCTCGGTGGGTCGTTAGCTCAGCTGGCAGAGCAGCTGACTCTTAATCAGCGGGCCCGGGGTTCGATCCCCCGACGACCCACCATATTTCATTAAGGTTTCAAGGAAATGATTATAAACCAAGTCTCTATGAGGTTGTTGGGAATCATTCAGATCTAGGATTTGTCAGTGATATATGGGTGGGACTCAACAAAAGCATCTGCCAACCCAAGAAAGCATGAAGTATCATTTGCAGAAGCAGCCTTAGTGTTTATTGATCCGTTGGCGTGGGCATTTGAAGATCCAGATCATTCGGATGAAGAAAATCGAGAAATTACCATTGGAATCTCAAGCAAAGGGAGAGCCGTACTGGTCTCACACTGTTGGCTTGGAGATCAAATCCGAATAATTAGTGCGGGAAAGGCGACGCCAAGGGAGAAAAAACAGTATGCCCAAAAGTCCGGCAAATGAGATGCGGAAAGAATATGCTTTTGCTCAATTAAAGGGAGGCGTGAGGGGAAAGTACTATTCAAAGGCGAATAGATAGGTATGAACCTTGTGCTTATCGACCCTGATCTTGCCAAGGTCTTTCCATGCGGAGAGTCTGCAAATCGAGCGCTCAGGTTATTACTGGATACTGCTCATGATGCAACACTAGCCTCCCCGCAGTCTCGCCAACGGCCTAAGAAGGCACTCCAATCCTCGTCTAAGAAACCCGCGCGCATTGCTGCTACTCATTAATCATTTTCACACAGCTACTGGTGGAGCAGCTAAATCTCAATCCCTGGATCCGGGGTTCGATCCCCCAAGACCCACCATATTTTTCCACCGATTAAAGAACCTTCCTAGCCGAATTTCTGAAAAATCAGGGTCTTGCACCTTTTCAATTTCAAAACCGTAGATATTTAATTATTCAAATTACTACTTGGATTCACATAACTTGAATTCACATAATAAGTGCACCACCTTAACAGTCGGCCAGCTGGTATATTC
>CAYMQW010000234.1:0-4403 GCA_964392595.1 uncultured Nitrospiraceae bacterium | reverse complement strand
AACCTAAGTATAGTTTTTCATTATGACCACCGCCTACACATTTGACGTTTTGGTTCTTGGTGCCGGATTAGCGGGTATGCGGGCGGCGTTGGCCGCGCATGAAGGCGGGGCCAAGGTGGCCCTCATGACCAAGGTTCATCCCGTTCGGAGTCATTCTAACGCGGCGCAAGGTGGCATCAATGCGGCGCTCACGGATCGTGGTGATAAATGGGAGGATCATGCATTCGATACGGTCAAGGGAAGCGATTTTTTAGGTGACCAGGATGCCATTGAAATTCTTGCGGAAGAAGCGGGGAAGGATATTCTCGCCCTGGAACATATGGGAGTCATTTTTAATCGAAACGATGAAGGCCGGTTGGGCACGCGACGGTTTGGTGGGCAAAAGCGAGCACGGACGTTTTTTGTCTCAGACTTTACCGGACAGGCCATGCTCCATGTGTTGTACGAACAAACCCTCAAGGCCAACCTCCCGGTATTTGAAGAATGGTTTGCCACATCCGTTGTCCGTGATGATGATGGCCGATGTGCCGGAGTCGTGGCCTTTGAAATCCGGTCAGGCCAGTTTGCCTTTGTCAAAGCCAAGGCGGTCATCATTGCCGCGGGTGGATTAGGACGTGTGTTTGAGCCAAGTACCAATGCAATGATTTGTACAGGCGATGGTATGGCTCTTGCCTATCGTGCCGGGGCCCCCCTGATGGATATGGAGATGGTGCAGTATCACCCGACGACGTTGAAGGGAAAGGGTCTTTTGATCACTGAGGCGGCAAGGGGAGAAGGGGCCTATCTAATCAATAGCGACGGCGAGCGATTCATGGAACAGTACGCGCCGAATATGATGGAACTGGCCTCGCGAGATGTCGTGTCGCGGGCAGCGCAAATTGAAATTAATGAAGGGCGTGGGGTCAATGGATGTGTGTTGTTAGACTGTCGCCATTTGGGCAAACGGCTCATTCAGGAACGGCTTGGACAAATTTTTGAGGAAGCCAAAACCTTCGCGAATATTGATCTGACCGAAGAGCCCATTCCGATTCGACCTGGCATGCATTACAGCATGGGTGGGATCAAAACAGATGTAGAGGGTCGATGTTGGGATCCACAGGGCGGCTGGAAGGGTGTCCCAGGCTTATTCGCAGCGGGTGAAACCGCCTGCTTGAGTTTACATGGTGGAAATCGATTGGGCGCGAACTCTCTTTTGGACACGGTCGTGTTTGGTCGACGGGCTGGGGCATGTGCCGCCGCCTATGCTCAATCTGTAGAAGAGCCGCGAGTGTCGGATTCCGTTTCAGGCAATGATCACAACATGGTGCAGGAGTTCTTGAAGCGCAAGGCCAATTCCGATGCCGTTGCAGCCATTCGTCTTGACCTTGGGGTAAACATGAATACACATTTAGGGGTCTTTCGTGATCAGGAAGGCATGGAGGAAGCCCAGAGAATGTTGCCGACATTCCGAGATCGGTGGAGTCGGGTAGCCATCCAGGATAAAGGTTGGGTATTTAACACGAGCCTGGTTCAGGCGTTGGAGTTAGGCATGATGTTGGATTGTGCTGAGACTATAGTATTGGGCGGATTGACACGGATGGAAAGCCGTGGTGCGCATTTTCGTACCGACTGCATTCAACGGGATGATGAGCATTGGCTCAAGCATATTCTCATATATCACAATCCTGACGGTCTGCCTCGAATGGATTATCTCCCGGTTAAAATTACGCGATGGGAACCGCAAGTACGGGTGTATTGATGCCTATCACTTTTCGCATAAAACGGTTCAATCCGGAATCGGAATCTCCCCAACCGTATTTCCAAGAATATGAATTGGAGACTGAACGATCGGATACCGTACTTGATGCGCTCATTAAGATTCGAGAATCCATTGATGAATCCTTGACCCTTCGGTGTTCCTGTCGGGGGGCGATTTGCGGTTCGTGTGGCATGCGCATTAACGGGCATGCCGCATTAGCCTGTAAAACGAAAGTGGTTTCTCTGGAATCTCAGGATGGAATGGTCCACGTGGAGCCCATGAACAATATGCCCGTCATTAAGGATCTGGTGACGGACATGGGTGGATTTTGGGACAAGATCCGGCAAATACAGCCCTGGCTACAACCGGCAGGACCTAAGCCCGATGCGGAGTACATTGCCTCTTCGGAATCCATGAATCATTTGACAGGAGTCATGGGCTGCATTATGTGCGGAGCCTGTGTGTCGGATTGTGCCGCGTTAGAAGTCGATCACCAATTCATTGGGCCTGCGGCATTAGCCAAGGCCTATCGGTTTGTGGCTGATCCTCGAGATGGGGCGAGTCCCTCAAGGTTATTGGCCTTGAATACACCAGGCGGTATGTGGGATTGCACACGTTGCATGGAGTGCATTGAGGTGTGTCCCAAGGATGTGGGGGCGATGGATCGCATCATGGTTCTTCGTGCCAAAGGCATTGACCAAGGCGTGCCGTCCACCTGTGGCTCACGCCATGCCGAAGTGTTTGCCGATCTCATTGAACAGAAAGGCCGACTCGATGAGCCCTTGTTAGCCATGCGGGCTTTTGGGTTACGAAACATTGGACAGATCCTTTCATTTCTCCCGATGACGCTCCGGGCCATGGTTCGAGGAAAACTTCCAAAATCAGGGCCGTTGCATCACGCGATTCCTGGTATTGACCGGATCCGCAGCCTCTTTCGCCACATAAGGAACCTCCCATGAAATATGCGTTCTTTCCGGGGTGTGTCTCTAAAGGGGGATGTCCCGAGTTGTACCAATCGGTGATGCAGGTCTACCCACAATTGGGCATTGAACTGGAAGAGATGACCACAGCCTCATGTACCGGTGCTGGGGTGTTGCAAGAAAAAGATCTTCGTTTGGGAGATATTCTCAATGCCCATACCTTGGCCTTAGCCGAACAGCAAGGTCTACCCATCATGACGATTTGTAGCACCTGTCAGGGCGTGATGAGTCAGGCCAATCATCGGTTTACGTCCAATCCCGAGTATTTGGCTGAGATTAACACGGTATTGGCGGAAGAAGGTCTTACCTACCGTGGCACCACAAGGGTCAAGCATTTTGTGTGGATTCTTATTGAGGATGTTGGGGAACAAAAAATTCGGCAGTCTGTGAAGCACCCGCTCACGGGGTTGCGAGCGGCCCCGTTTTATGGGTGTTATTTGCAGCGTCCAAGTGAAGCACTTGGATTTGACGAAACGCCATCTCGGGCTAAATCCCTGGAAACCGTGATTGATTTGTTAGGTGCGGAGGTCGTCGATTTCCCAGGAAAAACTCGCTGTTGTGGGTTGCCCCTCCTGACGATCAACCAACCAAATTCGTTAAAAATGGTGGCGCATCATACCTCGGATGCCAAAGAATATGGGGCTGATCTCATGGTCACGCCTTGCCCCTTGTGTCATTTGAATCTGGATGGTCTGCAATCAAAAGCCGGCAAACAAAACGGCATGGAGATTGACCTTCCCATCTTGCATTTGCCGCAATTGCTAGGATTAGCCATGGGCATGGATCCAAAAGCCTTAGGTCTGAATCGGAATTTGGTAACAACGGAATCGGTGCTTGCTAAAATTGGCGTTAGCCCACTTCTTTCGAAACGGTCTTGAAATAGGCCAGCAGATCGCGTGCTGAAATAATCCCTACAATCTTTCCTTCCTCGGTTACCGCCAAGTGCCGAATCCGTCTATCAGCCATCAAGTCACGCGCATAATGAGGAGACAGTTTTTTCTCTACGGTTAAGATCGGGCTTGACATTACTTGGGCCACTGAAATTCCAGACACATTTTCTTCCTCTGCCACGGCCCGCACCACATCCGTCTCCGTGATAATTCCTGAAAATTCCTCGCCATTTTTCACCAACAAGCTGCCAATATGCTGGGTATGCATATGGCCAGCGGCCTGTTTAATTGTGGTGTAGTCAGGAATTGTGCTGAGATTGCTCGTCATCAATTGTCCGACTGTGGCCATAGCATCCCTCTTTGAAGCAATGAAAATGAGGATTTCACTTTCAATCCCGGTGAACATTCTAGGAGCTCCACTCTTTGTATGCAATACCTGTTCGTGATCTAGGAATGAATCTGACCACTCTTAAGATCTGGCGCTGTTGAATAATTATGTCAATAGCCAATAAACGCTCCAGATAAGCCCCACATCGGCAGTGTGAGGGAATGTTCAAAAAAGTTCGTTGTCTGACCTGCCCAACCCAAGTGCGCCAAGACGCGCCCTTCCACGGGCAAGGCCGCAGCCATTTTGACGCGCGGAGCGTACTCAGAGTACGTGAGCACGAACGCCGAGAAGAGCGGCAAGTCTGTGAGTCCGAAGGTTCGGCAAAAGGGCGACCTGCCAACGCGAAGCCGCTTCAGCAGGCATGGAACCGCTGCCTTGTCAGCCGTAGTTTTACCGAAGGCTGGCGG
>CAYMQW010000233.1:0-4416 GCA_964392595.1 uncultured Nitrospiraceae bacterium | reverse complement strand
GGACACGTTAGTCCAGCGAAAAACAGGCTAGAGAAAATTGACCTGAGTAGTTACGCTTCAGGAACGTATGGAAATTCCTTAGACGCATGTTTGGGTCGAATTTCGAGCAATGCCACGGATGGACAACGTCTGATCGCTACAGGCACCTGCCAACGTGACGAAAATGCTCGCCAGTCCATAATGGCGGTCCCAGGGAATTAACAGGACTTTTCGTTTTTGGAACCGAAGGCTGGGACACCATCGTCCAGCCTTCTTTCGACTTCATGCACTGTGGGCAGATAGTGGAGAAACCTTGAACAAAGGAAGATTCTCTACCTGCCGTTTCCACAACGAACGTTCCTGCCATTCCTCGATTGCCCCGAATGGGGCATCGAAAGTCATAAATCCCTGAATGATTTTTACGTTCTCACACCCCGTCTTTCTTTTACGATGAAACAAGTGTTGACCATTGCAGGATCCGACTCTGGCGGCGGTGCGGGGATTCAAGCCGACCTCAAAGCCATGTCTGCCAATGGCACGTTTGCCATGTCGGTCGTGACGTCAATTACTGCGCAAAATACAAAGGGAGTCACCGCCATCCACGACCTTCCCGACACGATCATCGAAGCTCAAATCGACGCCATTTTCGATGACTTTGATGTGGCCGCAGTGAAAACCGGAATGCTATCAACCGCCACGACCACTGCACTCGTCGGTCGGAAAATGAAGCAGTACGGCGTCACGAAGCTCGTGGTCGATCCCGTCATGGTCTCGAAAAGTGGACATGAACTGTTGCAACCGAATGCCATTGATTGGCTGAAACAAGACCTCATTCCCTTGGCGTATCTCCTCACGCCTAATATCCACGAGGCTGAACGGTTGACCGGAACCACCATTCGAACTCTGGCAGAAGCGCGGCAAGCTGCAAAAACTCTGCACCAACTCGGCTGCCAATACGTCCTCATCAAAGGAGGCCATTTACTGGAACGTCCTGCCACCGATCTTCTGTATGATGGCCGATTCTTTCGAATGTTTACAGGCGACTTTATCGACACAACCACGACTCACGGAACCGGATGCACCTTTGCCTCGGCCATCACAGCCCAACTGGCGTTAGGCAAACC
The DNA here is from genome assembly GCA_964392595.1 of uncultured Nitrospiraceae bacterium. GTDB lineage: Bacteria > Nitrospirota > Nitrospiria > Nitrospirales > UBA8639 > Nitronereus. The sequence continues at coordinate 3,313 of CAYMQW010000233.1, read as the reverse complement.
CATTGCCGATGCTATTGAAGCTGCAAAAACCTATACCACGTCGGCCATTCGTCACGGATTGGCCATTGGCCATGGACACGGACCAACCAATCATTTCTTTTTTCTGTCGTAGGGGGTGTTGAAAAAGGCCGCCAGCGGCGTTCTCGGCCCTTTGTCGTGCTCACGTACTTCGTGTACGCTCCACGCGCCAAATGGCCTGCGGCCTTGCTGGACAGCCTTTTTGAACGCCCCCTCTCCCTCTTGAATATTCCATGGATCGAATCAGATAGAATTAGCCCATGAAAATTTTAAATGATTGGCCGGTCCCTCGTAACTTTCTGCACCCCCTTCCCTTTTTCTGTCTAGCGTTCTAATATTCCGCCACGGACCGATTGACAACTACAGCACCTATTGCTCAGAATTTCTTCATGAAAGCCAGGCAAACAACACTAATCCTTGAATATCCCCATGGGCACACCTCCGCCATCTTAACGGACCCTGCCGAAGATACGACAAGCGCCGTCATCCTCTGCCACGGTTTCCTTTCCAATAAAGATAGTCGAACCAATATTCGGCTCACGGAGTTACTCATCCCAAAAGGGCTGAGTACGCTTCGTTTTGATTGGTTTGGCATGGGGGATTCCAGCGGACGTTTTGCCGACATCACCGTAACAGCATGCCGGGCTCAGCTGGAATCTCTGTTGCAGGAGATGAAAAACAAAGGGTATCGAAACATTGGACTGATCGGGGGCAGCTTCGGCGGACTCTTAGCTATCTTAGTCGGCGCGGACCACCCGGAGCTATTTGCCCTTGGGCTGAAATGCCCTGTGCCCAACTTCCCTGAAATGCTAGAACTGGAATTTGGTCAAGACGACATCACCGAATGGAAGCGGACAAATACCATTCCCAATGTGACCGGAGGCCATGATCCCATCGCCCTCAATTTTGAATTTTACCATGATTGCCATCAATTCAACGCCTATGCACAAGCCAAGAAGATCACCTCTCCCTGCCTCATTGTTCATGGGGAACAAGATGATCTTGTTCCCATTCATCAAATTGAACGATTGATGCAAAGCCTGGTCGGAGAAAAGAAACTTCATCTTCTCCCGCAAGCTAACCACCACTTTGGCCGACCTGAAGATTTTCGTACCATGAGTCTGACACTGACGGATTGGATGGTAGCCTACGCGGCAACACCTCTCAGTGTCTCGCGAACGGCATTTTGATGAAGACACCGTACCCTCTCCAAGAAGAACAATTAGACGTTGTGCGAATCCTCTACCCTTGGTACAAAGAGGAAGTCTTCCGTCGCCGGGAACACATGATTCGATTGACGGCTTTTGGAAGCGCCTTTCTCCTCCTTCTGCTGATCACGATTTTGGCCCTAGCGCCACCGTATCCCGTTGACCCCATCGTGAAAATTTTTTCCATTACTGGTGTCGCATTATTCTCGGCATTATTCATCTACCTCATCATTCAACAACGCGACCGACATCGACTTGCCAAGCAAACGTTAATCGAAATAGAAAAAGTTCTTGGACTATACGAGAAAGGACTGTACCTAGAAGGAAAAACGCTCTACCCGGAAGATTGGCAAACCTCATGGCTGAGCGATCGAAGCGTGACCGTCTACGTAGCGTTCATTACCGCGCTCGCCGTCCTGGTCGTGGCTGCAGTGTTAGCCAAAGGATGAAGTCTACCATCACCCTAGAAACGGCAGTTGGGCGCAAAAAAGCCGTGCAAGATATTGGTGTGCATGGTGAAATACAAAAAGTCGTGGTCACCTTTGTGGTGATGAGACATTTTTGTATTGTGCCAGGTGCGCCAAGAGCTTGCGCGGATTTTTGTGATCCAACTGGTGTTTCTAGGATCACAGACGATTCGTTTCTTAAGACATGTAATACTGACTTTCATGGGATGAGAAGGTGGCCGTGACATGATCAAACCCTTTCGCGGAGTCCTACCAACAATTGCCTCAAGTGCCTTTATCGAGGACACCGCCGTCATAGTAGGTGATGTCGCCATCCACCCCGAATCAAGCGTTTGGTTTAATACGGTGGTTCGCGGCGACGTTCACTACATCCGAATCGGGCATCGGACGAATATCCAAGATCTGAGTCTCTTGCATGTCACCCACGACATCTACCCGCTTGTCATTGGAGATGATGTGACAATCGGCCATCACGTCGTCCTGCACGGGTGTACCATTCACGATCGGGTGCTGATCGGAATGGGAAGTATCGTGATGGACGGCACCACCATCGAAGAAGATTGCATCATTGGCGCCGGGTCATTGATAACGGAAGGAACGGTCATTCCTTCTCGCAGCTTAGCATTGGGCTCACCGGCACGCGTCAAACGATCACTCAGTGAGAAGGAATTAGCCTGGATCAAGGAATCAGCCAGTAATTATGTGCGGTATGCCCGCCAATATGTAACCGGCTAAGGGGATGTTGAAAAAGGGCGTCAGCGGCGTTCTCGGCCCTTTGTCGTGCTCACGTACTATGAGTACGCTCCGCGCGCCAAAGCGCCTGCGGCCTTGCTGGACGGGCTTTTTTGAACAGCCACCTGGCAATTAAGTTTTCCCTCAATTAATAATTTAATGGTCTTAAAGAAAATTTTGAATAAAAGATCCCCGCAGCAAGCTGACGGGGTATTCAGAGGAAGATCAATCTTAGTTCTTTAAGCGGTAGCCCCGTAGCAAGCTAACGGGGAATCGCAAGTTCAACAGTCCCGTCCATAGATAGTAATGAGCAACCAGTGAGGGAGTCAGGAGTGAAACTCCCCGCCCAAAGGGCGGGGCTTCTCAAAAACTATTGCTTTCGTTTGCTCCGGGCTGCCATTCATCCTCATGCAAAGCAAGGGGCTTTCCTGGCAGGCCTAGTAAAAAACAAGAAATCCTAATCTTCCCTCCTCACTGTCCACTATTCCCTCCTACTGTATCCTGATGGATACACCTTTGTATCCCAAGAGATACGGGTCAATGTTTTTTCTTTTGGAGAACCTATATTCTCTAAATGTCTCACTCTGCTCATTTCCCTAACAAAACAGCATGTTATGGTGTTTACATATTAATCCGTTCTCTCATAGAACATTGGCCTGAGCTTTGCTCCCATGAAATAGGGATGACTCAATTTTCTTTATGAAGAAAATGCCAATGTTCCTGAACTGGAAATCCCAGTTCAATACTGCCTGATATATTTTGTGATCCACCGGAGACATCCAACACCAACAACGTATCACAGGCAAGGAAAATAAAAGATCCCCGCCGCAAGCAGCTGACTCTTGGACACACTTAACACCGGGGGTGTGGAAAAACCATTGATTCGTA
>CAYMQW010000232.1:3816-4448 GCA_964392595.1 uncultured Nitrospiraceae bacterium | reverse complement strand
AAACCAGCACCCCCTCGCGACGATCCCTAATCTTGGACAGGCTCCTGGGCGCACCTGGCAAAATAAAAAAATGTCTCATCACCACCGAGGTGACCTCGATTTTTTTATTTCACCATGCACACCAATTATCTTACACGTCTTTTTTGCGCCCATCTGCCGTTTCTAGGTTAAAGGACCGCCCTCGTCGCCATATCTCTCCGGTCAAAGCCCCCCACCACACCAAATCTTGGAGAATAGGGACCGCGAATAATACCAGGTGATTGGACAGAGACTTGTATGAAGTAAAGCAAATCCTAAAGACTCTCCTAGCCATCATGAAATCACAGTTCAGGTTCATACGCACCTTGCTTAAGGTTTCGTTCTAACTATCCGAAAATAAAGGGGAAAACGTGAATTGTGCCTATACGAATCTAAAAAAATCAGGCTGGTCCCATCATCCGCCCAGCCAAACATGCGACTCATGAGTATGTCTTCAACAACAGTTGGCCGCAGACTTCCCCCACGAATTGAAGAATTGTTCTCTACAACCGGAGAAGATCTCCCGATCCTTCGTCAGTCCTGCCAAAACATTCTTGATTGCACGGACAACGACAGCTCAAGTGCCAATGATGTCAGCGAAGTCATCATGCGTG
>CAYMQW010000232.1:0-3806 GCA_964392595.1 uncultured Nitrospiraceae bacterium | reverse complement strand
TCTCTATACCACCATGACCCCCACCATAACCGCATTTCAAGCGGTGAGGATCGTCGGATTCGACGTGATTCGAGCCATTGCCATTAGTGCGGAATTGGTTGAACAGGCTGATGAACGAGGAGGAAGTTCCACCGAACTCAAACGGCTCCTTGCCCAAGCCTTAGTCGCCGCGACAGCCGCGATGGAGCTTGGAGAAGCCAGCCGATCCCAGAAAAATGGCAATCTCTTTACCAGCACCATGCTCTACACATTAGGTGATTTGGTGCTCGCCCACTATGTCCCTGACATCTACCATCGCTTGGACGTGGCCCGCCACACAGATCCGGTAACCGTGGCCGCACTGGAAACAGAACTCCTTGGTATGCCCTTGAAAAGCCTGGCCACCATGATTGCCAAAGAGTGGGGATTACCCGAAAACATTACCAGAGTCATTCAAGCCACGCCTCATCTCGATGGAAAAATGTGGCACCATCAGCAGGATAAACTGGTCGGGATTGTCTATGCTGCGAATGAATTGGGACGGTGCTTCCTATCTCCACCCACTGCATTCATTCAATCCACCATGCGGAGACTCATTGAGAACATTCCCAAAGCCCTTTCGATCCCACCTTACACCATGAAGACGATTCTGCTCCACACGTTTTCGAAAGTCGTTCAATTTGCCGACACCGTGAATATTGAACGGAAATACTTTTTGCCCAATACTCAATGGGCGACGTTGCCAGCACCAAATCCTTATCAGAGATTGATGACAGAAATCGCCAAAGTGGCCAATGTGCGAAAAAAGGAAAGACCTAAAATACACCTTGCGGCGATGAATCATGAAGACGAGCTGGATCCGCTGTCGTCCCCTTCATCACCCGAAGAACCTATGCCGATGTCATCTGATATATTTTCCTGGTTGCAAGAGTTTAGCCTGCAAGCCGTCTCCACATCTGATGCCAATCAAATCCTGAAGCTCGGAGCGGCAGGGTTGTACAAAGCAGGACAGTTCGAACGCGTTGTGATGACTCTTCTCTCACCGGAGACCGGCATGCTTGAACCTCGCATAGGACATGGCCCACAGGTTCAGGACATGTTTCCACTCTTCCGATGCCCGGCAAAAGGGTATCATTTGTTAGCAGTAGCCTGTCATCGGTACGAGCCCATGAAGGTGGACAATTTTCAAGCTGAAGTACAAATGGGAAGAATTGCTCCAGAGTTTCTCAAACAATGGGGAGATTCGGTTTGCTTGTTCGGCCCCATTTTTGCCAAAGCCAAACCCATCGGGGTCATCATCGCTGACCGGGGTGTCACCAATACCCCCATCACCGACCACGACTACTCAACCTTCATGCTTGTTCTCGCCCAAATCAACATGAACCTCACTCGCCTCGCCACCGCGCATCCCTCCAACTGAATAACCATTCCTAAACAGGAACCCATGACCTCTTCGGCAACCCATAATTATACGGTCGCCGTGTCAGGTCCAGAACGCAATGAATGAGGAAAGAAACTTCAGAGCAGTATTTATCAGGAAGTGCGGAATGTATGACGTATCACCGCCTCTGATTGGTATTCGGGACATACTCATCTACTCGGTCGATACACCATAGCCCTTCCTCTCCCTTCACAAGGGAATAGAGTTCATCTTTGACGGCAGATCCCATCCAGGACGACACCCGCACCCAAAGAATGACCCGTACCTCATTTCCTTGAATGTCTTCGTACAGGATCCGACCTTATCCATACTGTAGGCGCAGCCCTCGAAGAATAAGGTCCTGGGCATCAACCCAATCTTGCCTCGGGATACGTTCAACCTGGTCATATTTGCAGCACGATCCAAATTATCCTGATACACCGTGAGCCACAGCTGCACCACATCCCCAGGCGATAACGGAGCTGACTGAGCTATACGCTGTCCAGAGAAACCGAGGACGATGAGAAGACTGACGGGGCCACACCATTTCGCACAAAAACCAGCAAAAGACAGGATCTTCATGAGGAATCGCTCCTTTGCTAAATCAGTTTCTCGTGACAGCCCAACACCGCTTGTCGGTAAAAAATCGCCTTGGATTGAAAAAAGGAGCATGTTGGGCTTCCAAATCAAAAAGTCACCGTGATGAAACACCATGCAATGTGAACGGACAGACTTGTCAGGAAAAAGAATCTATGTCCGGTTTCAACTCGATCGACATTCCTTGACCTGTTCCTTTTCTGAACAGTATAGTCGCGGGGTATTGCACAAAACTTTCACTCATTCTGTTCTTCATTATGGCCAATCTCGAAGGAAAAAAACTCGGGCTTCTTCTCTCCACTCCCCCCACGCATCCCAATGCCGAAACGGTGGCACAATTAAGCAAGGCTGCTCAGTGCGCCAAGGTACAAGTCTATTTATACTTGATAGATGAAGGCGTGAAGAACCTTGAAAATCCGAACATTCGAGAGCTCACGAGTTCAGGGGTCAAGTTGAGTGTCTGTGCCTATGGATGCCAACAACACAATGTTTCAACCGATGGGTATGGACAAGACGTGACATTTTGCGGATTGGTGGTTCTGTCGCAAATCGTCACTGGCTGCGATCAGTTTGTTGCCTTCAATTAAACCTAGAAACAGCAGTTGGATCACAAAACAGTAGACCAGAAAATTGGGCAGGCTGTTTTTCGATTTATTCAGTCCCACTTCATGGACGGCCACGGGGGAGTGGAGCAATGCGCCGATCAATCTTTCGAGCCAGACGGGCTTTAAACTGCTCACTTCCTAAGACCCAAGCCTTGTTCGTCGCTTCACGTATCGCGTCCAGGGTTGATCCACTCAAATGGCGCCGAAACAATTCCCGATATGCCTTCTGCCGCTCCGCTGCCGTTCGCCCCAATCGTTGATATAAGGCATGGGACGTCAACCATGGTTCGGCGTTGCCATCCGCGTGGAAGTGATAACTCGACCAGCGATACTCTCGCGGATGCCCCACCCTCTCCGCCCTCACGGGATTGAGTTCAATATACCGGCAACAGGTGAGAAGGTACGTTTCACTGTCAATGAGGGTTGCCCGATACCGGCCTTCCCATAATGTTCCGGTACGCTGATAGGTTGTATTCACGTACTGAACATACCGCCGGCCTAGCGATTGAAACATCTTTGGCAGGCTGTAGGGTTGTTCAGGAGTCAGGAGAATATGCACATGGTTGGGCGTAAGTACATAAGCGTGAAGGGTACAACCGTGGCGGCGAACTGCCTCGCCAAGCCAAACACGGTAGATGCGATAATCGGCTTTGTTAAAGAACAAGGCATCTCGATTATTTCCACGTTGAATCACGTGCAATGAATATCCGGGCACAAAAAAACGAGGTAAACGCGCCATCACACCCTCCGTTTCTCAACAATTCTCCTAACGAAGGCCGAAAGATAACACAAACCCAAATTAAATTTGAATCTGACACCATTTTACTTCTGACTTTCATGTAACAGTTGCTTCTTTCATAAAACCGTTTTAAAAAGATCACTTTTCCACTTAGGGCTCGCGCAAGAATAACTCCCCCTGTTTGAACGTCAATCCATCCCGTCCGGCGGCGTGGTTCTTCCTTTCCATACGCGAATGCACAGTCCACGCGTCGTGCCAGACAAGGGGTCTCAGCATCCAAACCGGGGAAATTATTCTCGCGCGAGCCCTTAGGGTTTTCGTATATGATCCACCTACGATTTTGAGGTTATACTAAAGTCAGTTGAAATATACGCGAATGGCTCCGCTGTGGCACAGTCCACAGACATCCCACAGAAAGGAGCCAGTCATGAAACAGGAAACGCGACAGCGCAAACACACGACGACA
>CAYMQW010000231.1:0-4469 GCA_964392595.1 uncultured Nitrospiraceae bacterium | reverse complement strand
CGTTCCGTCCAAATCCGACCCAAATCTTGGCGCGATATTGCTCAAGTTATTCTCTCGCAGGTCCTCAGGAGAGTTCGACGGATTCTTCCTCCACCTGCGTCTCTTTCGGACTCGTCACCATTCCCAACCGTTCGATGCCCGCACGTGTAACTTCATCCATCACCTGGACAATTCGGCCATATGAGATTTTATTGTCGGCGCGGAGGTACACGGACACCATCGGATTCGTGGCTTTCGCTTCATGCAATCGTTTGCGCAGACTGAAAATCGTGACGCGATCCTTTCCGATATAGATGGCTTCATCAGATTCTATGGAAATAATAAGACGTTCGTCCGGGGTAATGGTATTAGAGGAGGAGCTGGGGAGCGTGATATCGATGCCTCGGTGGAGCATGGGCGCCGTCACCATAAAGATCAACAACAACACCAACACGACATCGACCAGCGGAATAATATTAATCTCGGCTAAAAAACGGCGGTGGCGGGACTCAAATATCACCGAACGACTTCAGCCTCTTTGGCATCACTCGCTAATTCATACAGGGCATTGAGAAACTCAATGCTAAAGGCTTCGACGCGATGAGCGCTTTTTCTAATTTTTGTCAGAAAGTAGTTATAGGCGATCACTGCGGGAATGGCCGCGAATAGACCAGCAGCGGTCGCCACAAGTGCTTCCGCCACACCCGGAGCCACCACAGCAATGCTCGCGGAGCCTTGCTCCCCAATCTTCCCAAAGGCATTCATCACACCCACGACGGTCCCAAACAGCCCGATAAACGGAGAAATGTTTCCGGTAGTCGCCAAAAAAGGAAGGTAACTTTCTTGTTGGCTAATTTGTCCCTGAATAATGTACTGCACCACCTTCTCAAGATATTGGTGGTTAGGCCAACGACCTTCGCGGGGTCGCTCCAGAAGGTCACGATTTCTGAATAAGTCGCTTTGCTGATCGACTTTGTTTGTCACCGCGACGAACACCGCTCCACTGGGACTCAAAAAGAGCGAGTTCCCAACCTTTTTCAAGTTTTCGAATCCCTTGGGATTTAACTGAGACCGCTCAAAGGCCTGAAGAAATTGCGCTTCTTCACGATCACTCGATCGAAACATTCTCCATTTATACACAATGATACCCCAGGACGATACCGAGAACACGAGGAGGATAAGCAGCACAAAGATCGACACTGCCCCGAGCGATCCAAGCATTTCCATGGGATTACTAGAGAACATCAAGGCCTCCGATTGCGTGTGGGGAAACTGAAGGGATTACATACACGTGGAATTTGAATTTTGGGAAAATCAACGCTGAGAAGTGTATGGCGGGGCCGACGGGATTTGAACCCGCGACCTCCAGATTGACAATCTGGCGTCCTAACCAGCTGAACGACGGCCCCATACACATACTTAAGGAAGCCCAATACTCTGACGTTTTGCACCCAGCACCTCCTCAGGGTTCCCCAAGGAGCTGACTGAATGGTATAGACCTAGGCTCTATGGATTGGTCTATTACACGTTATGGTAGGCGGAACAGGGCTTGAACCTGCGACCTCTGCCTTGTAAGGGCAATGCTCTCCCAGCTGAGCTATCCGCCCATTCGATCAATTTCTAAACCGTTCATGAATTATATCAGTCGTAGGCTTCATGTCAACCTAAGGGTCCGTCACGAAATAACCGGGACAATTGGCCGAGAAGATTTTGGAGCGAGCAAGGAGCGAAGGGCGCGCATACCGGAAGCTTGGAAGCAATGAGCGACGCCGGCACAGCCCAAAAGCGTCTCGGCCCCACGGGGAGGCCCATCTTTAGGACCGGTTATTTCGTGACGGACACTAACCGAACCCAATAAGCAAGAGGAGCATTTCGCATGCGTGTGCTTCTTTCCACTTTCATGAATGTTTCCTCTCGAAGATTTGACAAGGTCAACCCATGTGAGTATAAGGCCAAATACCTCAATACAGCATACAATTCCAAAATCGGCACCCCATTGCACACCATGTCATGAGTTATAAAATTCGAGATATCCATCGGCCTGCCTCTTCAGAACACCCGGAATTATTGTCTCGGTCCGAACGAATATGGTTATTCGCCGAAGAGCACCGAAGCGCGTTGATCATTGGGGTTCTGTTAGTCTGTTTGGTGGCTGTGGCTATCGGCGCCATATTCTGGTTACAACATCAGAATAAGCAGGAAGCATTTGTCTTGGAACACAGGGCAGCGCAATTGTACCTTGATCGATCTTTAGATGACCCAGAACAAGGCAAAGCCAATCTCGAGGAAGCCATCACCCTCTATCAACAAATCCTTGATGAATTTCCCGGCACCTCGAGTGCTGAGCTCGCCTGGTATTTTTTAGGAAATGCCCATACTGAACAAGAAAATTATACGGGAGCGATTGAGGACTATGAAAACTATATATCATCTTTCCAAAACAATCCGACCCTCCTGGGTTTGGTCTTTCAGCGACTTGGATCAGCGTATATTTTCAATGGCCAACGGCAAAAGGGATTGGATACCTATGCACAAGTCCTCAACCTCCCAGACGCACTCAATAAAGATCAGGTGTTGTTCGAACTCGCGAAGCTTGAGGAAGCCGAGAACCATGCGGAGCAAGCACTGACCTATTACAAGCAACTCCAGGATCAATATCCAGCGTCACCCTATATCAATGAAGCCACGATGCGCATTCGAGTGCTTGAGCCACCCCAAGAACTCTCCGAAGACACACCTGGAGAAGACCCTGCCACGGCCACTGAAGAACAAATGACTGAGGAAACGGAAGAATAAATGCGGGGATACTCGGTAGGACTAATGACTGACTATTAACATTCGCCCCGCATGGATCACACTACTTCGTAGTTTGTTTAAGACTTTCAAATCCCGCACACTCACACTGAATCGTTTCGCAATCGTCCAGAGACTATCTCCTCGACGCACCCGATACCGCTTGGTATTCTCTCTGGAGGAAACAACGAGTCCTTCACTCACGCGCAATCGTTGACCAGCTCGAATCAAATTTCCGGACAGATTATTCAAGCCCTTAAGCTTGCCCACACGCATCCTAAATCGTTGAGCAATCACCGAGAGGCTATCTCCCCGTCGCACCCGGTACCACGTGGTTCGGGGTGGTGGTGGCTGGGTCCACTGCTTGAGTTCCTCACGGACGTTTTCCACATGATACCCCATGCCCACCGGCACCTTTAAAAAATACCCATCTTTTTGTGGAGGAGTCACACTCCGGCGTAATTCAGGATTGAGTTGTCGCAAGTCTTCAAAAGCCAATCCCGTCTTCTTGGCGACCGTCCGTAAATGAATCGTGTTTTTTATCAAGACTTCATCATATTGATGCACTTCGCCTGTGCCGACGCGAAAGCCGAACAACGTCGGATTTGTCGCAATGATTGTCGCAGCCATGAATTTCGGCACATATTCCCGCGTCTCTCGACGGATAAATCGTGTGCGCCGAATTTTCCAATAATCCCGCGTGCCGCTCTTTCGAATGGCCCGCGTGATTTTCCCTGCCCCCGCATTATAGGCAGCCAACGCAAGCGGCCACGATCCAAAGCGATCATATAAGTCACGCAAGTGTTGAGCCGCCGCCACGGACGATTTAATGGGATCTCGCCGCTCATCGATGTACCAATTCACTCGAAGCCCATAGATACGTCCGGTGCTTTTCATAAACTGCCACGGCCCTGCGGCCCGCGCCCGGGAATAGGCCCTCGGATTAAACCCACTTTCGATCACTGACAAATAGACCAATTCTTGCGGCAACCCGAATTCGGCAAAAATTTGTTCCACTACGGGCTTATACTTTTGAAACCGATCTAACCATTCTTGAAATCGATCAGGAATGACCGTTTGGAAGTATCGAATCTTGCGTTCAACAGAAGGATTGAGGATGAAGGGAATTTCTCCGTACAGCAGTTCAGGTTCGGTTTCTGCTTCGCTGGAAGAAGCCGCAAAGAGTTTCCCGTACCGCCATAACTTTGGAGTAGAGTCAGTCCTGGTGTCAGGGAACGAAAGTTGTGGAAGATCCAGGCGCACCACATTTGATGCATCAGAGGATCTCGCCCCCACAGACTGGGACATTGTATTGAAGGATGAACCCCACAAATCCTTAGCATGTTGTTCTTGGTCCAAGTGGGATTCAGTAAAAAGAGGACTCGAGGAAACAGAAGAAGATCCAACTGCAAATTCGCCATTCGATAAAACTGAGCCATTTCCTATACTAAAAGCGAAGGCGTCCCCACCTTGGGAAACAATTGCCCTATTCGGTGATGAAGACGACGAACTCAATTCCTGGCTTCCAGGATAAAGGAGCCCAGCACCAGCCGAAACCGTTTCATGATCTTTAGATTGGGCTGAAGCCTCCAGCCGAGACTCAAACTGTGCCAATGCAGTCGGCAGCATCAAAAAGAATAACCCAATTGAAATGGGGACAATGCGCTTCAACAAGAATTCCGGGAACACACTCATGC
>CAYMQW010000230.1:0-4472 GCA_964392595.1 uncultured Nitrospiraceae bacterium | reverse complement strand
CTTTGTAATGCCGATACCGGCCAGGCTGGATGGTTTGAGACATATCCTTCTCCGTATCTCCCACTCCGACGTTCATTCTTTCACGAGAGACGAGCAACGAGCGATCAGCGACGATTTTTTCTATCCTCGCCGTTCCACACTCGCCTTCAGCCGCAACAATGCGCACGTTCGTTCACCCAAGGGATATTCCCCACCCCCCTTATACGACCGAACCCGTTTAGAGGGTACTGGCACCGAGGTATCGAAAATCAACTCCCATCGAACACCTCGTTTATGAGCGGGAAGGGTGAAGGGTACGGCTTCATGATGGGCATTCAGCAACAGCAGAAAGGTTTCCCCGGAAATGGCGCGACCCTTGGCATCGACTTCTTCAATGGCATCACCCGACAGACGCAAGCACAAGGACCGAAATCCCATTTGCCACTCTTCGTCCATCATTTCTTTGCCATCGGCATGAAACCAGGAAATATCTTTGACTTCAGACCCTTGAATTTTTCGCCCCTGAAAAAACCGCCGACGTTGAAAGACCGGGTGGTTCTTTTTCAATTTGATCAGTTGTTTGACAAACTCCAACAACTGCTGATTGGATTTCGTCAGGTTCCAGTCAAACCAACTGATCTCGTTATCCTGACAATAGGCATTGTTATTGCCTTGCTGAGTGCGGCCTAACTCATCACCACCACACAGCATGGGCACGCCTTGGGACAGCATCAGAGTAGCCAAGAAATTCCGCTTTTGCTTTTCCCGCAGTTCATTGATTTGCGGGTCATCGGTCACCCCTTCCACACCACAATTCCAGCTGAGGTTGTCGTCACTGCCATCCCGATTCTGTTCTTCATTGGCCTCATTGTGCTTGTGGTTGTAGGAGACTAAATCCGTCAGCGTAAAGCCATCATGAGCAGTCACAAAATTGATGCTGGCATAGGGTTGTCGGCCACTGGCTCCATACAAATCACTGCTGCCCGACAGCCGATGCGCCATCTCGCCCAACACGCCCCCGTCGCCTTTCCAATAGCTCCGAATGGTGTCGCGATATTTCCCATTCCATTCCGCCCAACCCGGGGGAAAGTTGCCGACCTGATACCCACCCTCGCCCAGGTCCCACGGCTCAGCGATCAACTTGACCTGGGATAATACGGGGTCTTGATGGATAATATCGAAAAACGCACTGAGTCGGTCCACATCGTGCAACTCCCGAGCCAAGGCCGATGCCAAATCAAACCGGAACCCGTCTACATGCATTTCCAACACCCAGTACCGCAAGCTATCCATGATGAGTTGAAGCGTCCGTGGATGGCGCACGTTCAGCGTATTGCCGCATCCCGTGTAATCCATGTAATACCGATGGTTGTCCGGCATCACCCGGTAATACGTGGCATTATCCACCCCGCGAAAGGAAAGCGTCGGTCCCAGATGACTCCCTTCCCCAGTGTGGTTGTACACCACGTCTAAAATCACTTCGATGCCCGCACTATGGAGCGTTTTGACCATGGTTTTGAATTCGTACACTTTACGGCCTTGCTCAGGAAACGCGGAGTAGCGTATATCCGGCGCCAAAAATGCAATCGAGTTGTAGCCCCAATAATTGGTTAGCCCTTTTTCGTGCAAATATTTATCATTTACGAAGTGATGGACGGGCAGAAATTCAACAGCGGTGACGCCCAGAGACTGCAAATATTCAATCATGGGCGGCGAGGCGAGACCGGCATAGGTTCCGCGCAAATGATCGGGCACATCGGGATGACGCATGGTGAATCCCTTCACATGCACTTCATAGATCACGGTTTTCGACCACAGCGTGTTGAGCAATTTATCCTCACCCCAAGTAAAGGCCTGATCAATCACGACACATTTGGGCATATTGCCCACATTATTGCGCTCGTCATACGAGAGATCTTCACCGGGATCCCCAATACGATACCCAAACATGGCATCCGACCATTTGATCACACCCGTCAGCGCCTTCGCATAGGGATCAATCAGCAACTTTGAGGGATTAAACCGATGCCCCGCCTGCGGATCATACGGCCCATGCACACGATACCCATAGAGCTGGCCAGGCCGCGCTTCAGGTAAATAGCAATGCCACACCAAATCGGTACATTCTTCCATTCGGAAGCGATGGGTTTCCTGGTCCTGCTGTTCATGGTTAAACAGACAGAGCTCGACGCCAGTAGCATTTTCTGAAAAAAGGGCAAAATTGACTCCCTCTCCATCCCATGTCGCTCCCTGTGGATAGGGCCGTCCTGGCCAGACTCTCATGTATTATCCCCCTTACACACCATAGTCCCTCAAGAAAGGCTACGCACCCTACCGTAATAATAATTCTCTTGCAATTTCTTCTGTTTAGGAAATAGTGATAAGTAAGGAATGAGGAAGTCAGGAGTACACAGCAAAGGATTCTATTTTCCAGTTCCACACTCTGTATTCCTCATTCCGCACTCCTTACTAAAATTCACATTTTTTACGGTGTGAGTGATCACGCACGCTGATTTTGCTATGATGCGATCCGGCCATCTCACAGGAAATTCGGAAAACATGAAACCGACACGAAACAATCCATGGACGTTGGGCTTAGGAGCGACCCTGATTGACTCCGACACAGTCCATTTCAAAGTCTGGGCCCCGTCGGCTGAGGCCATGGGTGTTCGGGTTCATTCGGCGATCCCATCCCGAACACCACTAGCACCTGCCCCAATGGGTTATTGGATAGGAACAATCCCGAACGTACCTGCTGATTCACTCTATAGTTTCGTCATTAATCAACACCTCGAACGACCCGATCCGGCCTCCCGATTCCAACCCAATGGTGTCCATGGACCTTCTGCTGTGGTTGATCCATTTGCATTTACCTGGAATGATCAAAATTGGAAAGGCCTGCCGCTCGAACAATGTATTATTTATGAACTCCACGTAGGCACCTTTTCACCAAAGGGAACATATGATGCGATCATCGACAAGCTGTCCTATCTTCGCGATACCGTTGGCGTCACGGCGATTGAATTGATGCCCGTCGCTCAATGCCCAGGCGTTCGCAATTGGGGATACGATGGCGCCTACCTCTTTGCCCCCCAATCCAATTATGGAAGACCGGAGGAACTCAAGCGCTTGATAGATGCGTGCCATGCCCAGGGCCTCGCGGTGATCATGGACGTGGTCTACAACCACTTAGGGCCGGAGGGAAATTATCTTAGCGATTACGGTCCCTATTTTACGCACCGCTATCCAACACCCTGGGGGCAGGCGATCAATTTCGATGGTCCAGACAGTGACCCTGTTCGGCACTTTATCATCAGTAATGCGTTGTACTGGGTCACCGAGTATCACATCGATGCACTGCGGCTTGATGCGATTCACGGCATATTCGATTTCAGCGCCAAACATATTTTGCAAGAGTTAGGGGAAGCGGTCCATGAACAAGCCAATCAACTCGGGCGAGATATTCATGTGATAGCCGAAAGCGATCTCAATGATTCACGGGTCATCGCCCCAATACATAAAGGAGGATACGGGCTAGATGGCCAATGGAGCGATGATTTTCATCATGCCCTCCACTGTTTACTGACCGGGGAACAGAACGGCTACTACGAAGACTTCGGGAAACTCGATCATCTGGCCAAGGCAATCAAAAACCGATTTGTGTACTCAGGCCAATACTCATCCCACCGAAAACGCGGTCACGGCAGTTCCGCAAAAAGTGCTCACCCTACGCAATTCGTCGTCTTCTCTCAGAATCACGATCAAGTTGGAAACCGGGCGCATGGCGACCGACTTTCAACGTTGGTCCCGCTTGAAGCACTCAAGCTCGCGGCGGCCACGGTTCTTTTTTCCCCAAACATCCCCCTATTGTTTATGGGAGAAGAATACGGAGAAACCGCGCCCTTCCTCTACTTCATCGATCATAGAGACGAAGACCTCATCGAAGCTGTTCGACAAGGACGGAAATCCGAATTCGCCGCCTTTGGTTGGACAGATATCCCCGATCCCTACGCCCAATCAACCTTTGATCAGTCACGTTTACAGTGGGAAAGCAACCGATCAAATGAACAACAATATCTACTGAGCTGGTATCAGGCCTTAATCAACCTCAGAAAATCCGTTCCCTCTCTTGGCCCTGGACACAAAAAAGACACATTGAAAGTGTGGACTGATCGGAAAGCACAAGTCTTAACGATTTATCGAACTAGCCAGTCTAACCCAGAAACCTTAATCATTTTGAGCCTCAACAAAAACAAGACCAGCACGTCGCCGAATAAACCAGAAGGAAAATGGGACCTAAGCCTTGATTCAAACTCCCCAGAATTTAGCAACCAACAAAATACTCCTGCTCCCAACAACCTAACCTTGCCGCAAGAAAACCTTTCTCTTCAACTCCCCCCCTACGCCGTATGGGTCTACACGAAACAATAGCTTCAATAATTGTAACTACTCAGGTGTGCTGCTCTTTGTCATGAATTGTGCCGGCAGGAAGG
>CAYMQW010000229.1:2902-4534 GCA_964392595.1 uncultured Nitrospiraceae bacterium | reverse complement strand
GGCATAGCACAACTATGGTGAGGTTTTTTCGATTGAGGCGCGTTCAAAGATGGCCCGAAGATGGGATGTGAAATGTCAAAGTTATTGTTTCACAGGCCCTTAGAAGCAGCATGAGGAGATGTACGAACATGGTTCAGGCGAAATCAGTAGTAGGGTTGTTTGTGTTGTGTGTCGTGGGCATGACTACATGGTCTCAAGAGACCTTGGCATTGGAGCCACAGATTGGTGGAGAATCAACTCAAGCTCAGGACGTTGAACGCCATTTGGCGAATATTCGGCAATTGACCGCTGGTGGAAAAAACGCAGAGGCCTATTTTTCGTTTGATGGGGATCGCTTGATCTTTCAATCGACAAAAGACCCAGTAAGCCAAACCGTACAAGACTGTCACCAGATGTACGTCATGGATTTGAAAGGTGAAAATATCTATCGAGTCAGTACGGGATACGGGGGAACGACCTGCGGCTATTTTTTCCCCGGAGGACGACGAGTGCTGTTCTCGTCTACTCATATGACGGGGTTGCAATGCCCACCCAAACCTCAACGAGGTTCACGGTATCGTTGGGCATTAGATGATTATGATATTTTTTCCGTGAGAATCGATGGCCGAGATTTGCAACGGCTCACCAGTTCACGCGGATATGATGCTGAGGCAACCATTTCTCCTAATGGACGTACAATCGTATTTACCTCTGTCAGAGATGGCGATATCGATCTCTATACCATGCGTACTGATGGCACTGGTGTAAAGAGATTAACGACAGACGTGGGGTATGAAGGCGGCGCGTTTTTTTCACCTGACAGCAAACGGATTGTGTATCGCGCTCAACATCCCAAGACCCCTGAAGAATTAAAGGCCTACAAGGGCTTGCTTGCCAAGAATTTGATTGAGCCCGGTAATTTGGAAATTTTCGTCATGAATGCGGATGGATCCGGCAAACGCCAAGTGACGTCAAATGGTGCCTCAAACTTTGCGCCCTATTTCCATGTTGACGGACGACGAATTATATATTCTTCGAATGTGTCCGGCCCTTCTGGCGGCAACGGTCGGCCATCGTTTCAGTTACACCTCGTCAAGGATGATGGAACTGGCACGGAACAAATCACGTTCAAGGGGCACTTCAATAGCTTCCCGATGTTTTCTCCAGATGGAAAATTGTTGGTGTGGGTGTCGGACCGAAACACCACGACCCGTGGCGAGTTTAACGTGTTCCTCGCGGATTGGGTTCCGTGAGGAATAGGTGGCTTTGTTGAACTCCGTGTTACCTACTGATTCAATGGGGAAGCTCGTGAGTCGATTGAAACCCCTTGCCATTATTTTTCTCTCCTGCGCCATATTTTTCATCTCCCTATTCTCCCTATCCCAACTGGATTATCGGGGAATCTTGTTTGTGCGTTCCCTGCATAACCCAATCATAGAAAAACTTGGGAATATCGGAAATCGTCTTGGGCATGGGGAGACCTTAATCCTTCTCAGTATCGCCTTGTTCCTCATCGGATACGTGTGGAAAAAGGATATATTTCGGTATGCCGGAATATATAGTTTTGTTGCGCATATGGTTGCGGGCATTGCCGTACAAATTCCCAAGCACCTGATCGGTCGTCCGCGGCCTCGATGGACGCATCAAGATGCC
>CAYMQW010000229.1:0-2892 GCA_964392595.1 uncultured Nitrospiraceae bacterium | reverse complement strand
ATACGTTTCCCTCCGGCCATACCACGGCCACCTTTGCCGTGGCCGCTGTGCTTGCCCGCTATTTTCCAGTGATGTCTTGGCTGTGGTATGGGGCCGCGTCATTCGTCGGGATCAGCCGTTTTTTGCGTGGCTCGCATTTTCCGACCGATGTCCTTGTCGGAGCCGTGTTGGGGTATCTCGTGGGATATGTGTGCGCGCGTCCATATAAGGAATGGCGGCAATCTTTGTATCAGGCTCTTCCGCTTGGATTGCCTCTGCTGATCGGAGGGCTTACCCTATTCTGGATCACATTTCGCCAGCCCTTTTCCGGGGGGCTTGCGGTTGGGATGGATTGGCTTGGGCTGTTCATGCTGTTTGGCGGAATAGCCATGCGTTGGAATCTTATTTGGAATAATCTCCATGTTCCGGTCCGAGCAAACGGTGTGATGTTTGAGGGGTCCTTGTTGATCGGTTTTGGCCTTGCGCTGACAACCCATTCCCCCCTTGTGGTCATGTTGGCGAGTGTGGCTGGTCTGGTGTGGTGGATTCGGTTTGTTGGTGAGAAGGAAGACCTGGATCAATACTTTCTTGCGAGGGAAATTCTTCTGAGTTTTTTTCTGGTCGGAGTGACTGTGACGTTTCGGGGATTAAATGGGCTTATTCCTCTGCAGTAGGGGCTTCGTAATTCGTGATGTGTCATCCGTGAAGAAGCCTTATTACTTACCTTCGTAGATAGCCACGACTGTAAAGCTGTGGCCTCCACTCATTACGCATCACGGTTCCCGTTGTTAGTGAACCAGCGCCTCACTTGAAAGCAGGATCCATCCGTATCGCTGCAATACCGGCGTAAATTGAGAGATTGGCGGTGGAAGTCGTGAGTGAAGATGGGATTGGAGGATAATCATCAGGCGACCCTTCCTCTCTAGGTGTGGTTGAAACAGCTCATCTTCACCTGGGTTAATAAAGTGAACCTTGCGTTTGGCATAAAATGCTAACGATGGTCGTTTTCGGCCAAATTGAATAAGCCGATCATCTGGTCCAAGGTTCAGACCGGCGATAGTCGCCAGTTGTTGTGGAGGATTGACGAAATATTTTCCATAGTGCGGCAAGGTGAAGACGACCACAATAAGTAGCAACGCTCCCATCCCGCCGGAGATGACCCAAAACGCCTGAGGCCGTTTGGTGTCATGCCATACCAAATGACGAAATAGCACCACGGTGAGAAAGACTCCTGCCCCCAACACCAATGGGGAAAACCCCACGCCAGCTTTTGCAGCGGCTGGAAACTCCAAGGCAATTTTGGTCTGAAAGGCCTCAAAAATGCCTGGGGCTGAGACGAGGGCAATACTGAGAACATACCCGGTGATCAAGATAATTCGAACCGATGTTGTGAGTCCTGATGGAGAAGGTTCACGTAAGAAACGAGACCACATAACCGCCGCGAGCAGTGAGCCTGCGGGAAACAATGGCAGAATGTAGTGCGGAAGTCGTGTGGCGGAGATCGTAAAAAACACCAAAATCCCAATGATCCACAGCGAGCAAAACACTAAGAGCCCATCCTCTCCCTTGACGTCCTTTTCTCCGGATCGGTACAACTTCCATTCTTTCAGCGACTGATAGATCCCCACCGGAAGAAACCCGCTCCACGGGAAAAATCCTACGAGAAGAATAGGAAAATAAAACAGCAAGGTTCCGCCATGGCCTTCCATGGGATTCGCAAAGCGCCCGGTGGTATTGGCTTGGGCCGCTGCAAGATAATCCGCACCATGGATGGAAAACATGGCGAGGTACCAGGGGGCGGCGATCAAGATAAACACGGCCCAACCAAGAACAGGTTTTCCTCCGGCGAAATACTTCTTCCATTGACGGGTGAGCGTGAGATATGGAATGACGGCCAGCAGGGGAATGATTATGCCCACTGGACCTTTGGCTAACATGGCGAAAGCCATGCCAATGTAAAATAACCACAAAAACTGTCGTTCCCGACCCTCGGCATGAAATCCTACCCAAAAGCTATAGGTGGCCAAAGTGGTGAAGAAGACCAACTCGGGATCGGTCATGACCATCCGATGGAGGCCGATGAATTCCGCATTGAGCAGGAGGATGAGCGAACCACTAAACGCGATGGCCGACCCAAGCAAACGATTCAGAAACAAGTATTGAAGAAAGAGCAACCCGAGTCCGAAAATCGCTGATGGTAATCGGGCCGAAAATTCATTCACGCCAAACAGAGCATAGGAACTGCTAATGACCCAATACACAAATGCAGGTTTGGCATATCGCGGCAGATAATTCAGCGTGGGAGAGATCCAGTCCCCCGTTTCTAGCATTTCCCGTGCGGCTTCGGCATTGCTGCCCTCGTCGCGATCGGTGAGCCCCATATCGCCAAGCCCGATGAGAAGCAGGAGGGACCCAAAAATCAGTAGAAAAATAAGGTGGAGTGTTCGTGTGGAAAAGGGCTGTCCGAGTGACTGGACTGGCGTGGACTGGTTAACCATTTGCCGTTCGCTTTCGGGTTTTATGGATCAGCATTAAATTTCGAAGGTACACAAACGCGCCGATTCCTTGTCCGGCGATAAACACTGGGTCTCGGCGATGGATGGCATAGGCCAACACGATCAGGCCGCCACCCAAACTCATATACCAAAACGCCACGGGCATTTGACTCTCAGATTTCCGTTCAGAGGCGATCCACTGAATAATCCACCGAGAAAAAAACAGACTTTGGCCGAAAAATCCGATTCCGAGCCAGACGCGTTCCATGAAGGTTAACGTGGCAAAGTAGGTGCTGATATCCGAAAGAAATTCGCTCATCAAGAATTACAATATGGGAATGTTGAAAAAAGCCGCCAGCAGCGTTCTTTTCTAAAATAAAGATATAAGACAGTTAATGATATTGCTATAGAAAATATA
>CAYMQW010000228.1:0-4543 GCA_964392595.1 uncultured Nitrospiraceae bacterium | reverse complement strand
TTTTTTAAACATTCCCGCTCATTGACGATGCGTGGCCCTTATGGATCTTTGATTGGCTGTTGAAGTGCAATATTCAACAGGCCCACATGTATCCAAGTAAGAATGATGAAGCGACGTTAGGCAACAAACCTTCTGCAACTAACGGCAGGGGAGAGATAGCAGAAATCATGTAAGAAAGCGATTCTTTCATTTATGGTCAGCGTTGAGATCTGAACCAAAGGGATGGAACAAAACAGACCTACCACAGCTACCATTTGAAGGAATGGAGGGAAAAAGGAGAAACGGAGGGAATGCAGAAGAAAATTAGAACCCTGTGGTTATTCGGATGGCTTGGTCTTTTGCCCTGGCATTCTCCGGGTCGGAGCAGTGTTGGGATCCGGACATGGGCTCAACCACCACGATGGAATGGATTCGCGTAAAGCCGATCACACTCAAGGCCTTCTCCATGAATCGTTTTTGCAATTCGTAGTTTTCAAATCCTGACCCATTTCGACACCCATCAAACCGTGAATACACGACCACGGCTGGCTTCCCTAGAAGAAGACCTTGAGCTTTTTCACCCACCA
Organism: uncultured Nitrospiraceae bacterium; assembly: GCA_964392595.1. Taxonomy (GTDB): domain Bacteria; phylum Nitrospirota; class Nitrospiria; order Nitrospirales; family UBA8639; genus Nitronereus. The sequence continues at coordinate 3,977 of CAYMQW010000228.1, read as the reverse complement.
CGTATTGAAAGGTTTGGCCGGGATGGATCAACAGATCAAGATAATGTTTCAGGCGGTACGAAATCCCTCAATGCCACATGGACGCCGTGAATAAATATTTATCCGCAGCCTTAAACTGGTTCACTATCCTCACAATTTTTTCCCACGCGGCAGCCTGAGCCGCCGTATGGTTCATGCGATGAATGATTGCATAACTCGCATCCAACGTCACCTCATCCAAGGCTTCGAGATTTGTATCCCACACATTGAACGGTTCAAGTTGGTCATATAGGATGGGTTTCTTGATACGCATCTAAAAACACCTTGCCCACTTCCAGCAGGGGTGCGGAGCGTTCTTTACCAACTGACGCATCGATGTATAACTGTTTTGCCATAATTCAGATGTGAGAACCGAAACATCCCCTATCGTTCACTCAGAACAGATCGCTTCATTCCGAATACGGCGAAGGCCCCCGTTCATTCCTGTTGTTCTTCATTGTTCTCTATTCCTATCTCAGAATTCTGTTGGTAAAATCCATACGGCAATTGACGTATTCGCAAATCCCTCTCCCTACAAGTAGTCTGACAAGACTCTCAAGCACGCCCATTTTCACAGATTTATATCATGGAGGATTTGCGTGAGCTTCGTACCAGCCCTCCCAACACCACAGCACTCCCACCATGTGAAGGCAGCCCCATTAGCCAAGAGCATGGCTATCACCCCATCCCGGAGATTTAGTGGATGGTTCTGGTTCGTTTTCTGCGTTCTTATCCTGTCCGCCACGACGGTCCAAGCCACCCTGCCTGGCTCACTGGGACTGAAATGGGGTCTCTTACTTTCAGACTTTCGTCACATGGACTTTGACATCCAAGCAGAATGGCCAGTTTGGCATCGCGCCACAGCGGTGAGGCTGGATACCCAGACTCAAACATTGACTGGAGCGGGTTCTTTAATTCTGGTTTTTGACGAGAAGTTTGGGCTGGTCAAGACATATTGGGCTAGCAAGCCCATCGAACGAGATGAAACCGGCACCAAAGGCCTACAATCCTTCGATCAACTGAAAGCCACCATATCGCAACACTATGGCATGCCTCAGGAAACCCATGAGGAGGCATCGGTGAAACTCCAAGGGTTTCATGGAAACTTCTACCAATGTCTGCAGGACACAACATGCGGCCAATGGGAATCAATCTGGGAAACTCCTGAAGGAGGAGTCCTGATACTTGAACTTGTGGGGTTGGACCCTGGAGTAGGATTTGTACAAATGACGCGTCAAGGTCCAAATATCAAAGACACCTTGCGACTTGCCCACCCTGGACTCTATTCTACAGAATACGAAATTTAACCTAGAAACAACAGGGAGATTCAAGCCCGTTCGTTCGGGGAGTGAAGAACACCCTCTCGCGGTGACAAGAAAAAGGCATTCGTGAAACGAGGGTGAGGACAATCAGGAAGGCCGCAGCTGATACGATCAGGTTATCAGTAACATCCTTTATTCATCAGCCAGTGGGGATTCAGGGAAGGCATCGACAGCAACTCCAAATCTTACAAGTCATACACATACGTCACATTGTCTCCACCCCACTTCTTGGTTTTGGCTTCGATCATCTTGTCTTTTTCACAATACACCCTGGCAGTCACAGCGTCTAAATTCGTGAGGGTTTTCATTTGTTGCATCAAGGCCAACATAATTTTTCTTCCGCGCTCACGATCTAGAGCCAATCGTTCGTAAAATTCTTTAGTGCCATGCAGCTGCAAAAGGTCCCCTTTAACCACAACCTCTTCAATGTTGGCAGTATCACCAAGTTGAGCCCGAATTTTGGCTGAAATTTTGGTATCTTTCTCCTCCACAGTCATGACGAAACTCTCCTCCTATCCGTTGAACGCATCACACGAAACCTCGATATTGGACTTAAAGGGATTGTGTCATACCGGTAGGGAGAAAGCGCAAGCTTCACGGAACGAAGGCGTTTTCCGCAATTACGGTAAAGGTGTGGTGGCATCGCGCAACCAGGATTGCGTGATGGGATTCAACAAGGGGGCAATGGTCTCTCGAACATGGTCATGATAGGCATTCACCCAATCGATTTCTTTTGTTGTGAGGAGCGATGGATCAATCAGGTTTCGATCAAAGGGTACCACGGTGAGTGTTTCAAACGCCAACCATTCACGATCTTGGGAACTGATGGTGTTGGCAGGAACAACGAGAACGAGATTTTCCAAGCGAATGCCGAATTCCTGGGCTTTATAAAATCCAGGTTCGTTGGAGATAATCATCCCTTTTTCTAACGCCACGGTACTGAAGGCTTTGGAAATCCGTTGCGGCCCTTCATGCACGCCAAGATAACTTCCTACGCCATGTCCGGTTCCATGGTCATAGTCCAACCCAGCTTCCCACAACGGCCAACGCGCCAAAGTATCCAGTTGAGTTCCCGTCGTTCCTTTGGGAAAAGTGGCCATGGCTAACGCAATATGCCCCTTCAATACTCGTGTATAGCACTCGCGCTGCTCCGATGTTGCCCTGCCGATTACAACCGTGCGTGTGATATCCGTCGTCCCGTCCAAATATTGGCCGCCGGAATCGACAAGATACATGGTGTCGGGTGTCAGTGAACGATTGGTGTCACTCATGGCTCGATAATGGACAATGGCCCCGTTGGGTCCTCCGGCAGAAATCGTAGGAAAACTTAGATCTTTCCATAAGGTCTGTTGTTCCCGACAAGAATCCAAATAGGACTGCGCATGAAGCTCAGTCACTGTCCCCTGGAGCGCTTCCCGCGCCAACCACGCAAGAAATTCGCACACAGCCGCGCCATCTCGCGTATGCGCCTCTCTGGTGCCCGCAATTTCCACAGGATTTTTACAGGCCTTTGGGAGGACACAGGGGTCTTCCCCTTCGACGATCTCGGCACCCGCCTTTTTCAGTTGATCAAATACCGAACTGGCTGTTCGTTGTGGGTCACACAACACACGGCTCCCATCTCTACCAATTTGCTCCAGGGTAGATCCAAACTCTTTGAGAGAAGTCACCTCAACATTCGGCCCGAGATGATCCCGTAATGACTCACACACTTTTTGGCTATCCAGAAAAAGCATGGCCGATTCATCACTTCGAACACAGGCAAATCCCAGAGGCAGAGGGGTATGAGAGACATCTCCTCCACGAATATTCAGCAGCCAAGCAATCGAATCGGGAGCTGTAAGCACGGCCACATCAATACGATCGTCTTTGAGCTTCCGAGCCAGTTCTTTGCGCTTCTCCTCGGACGATTGCCCCGCATACAAAATCGAATGGGGAACAACCGGAGCACAAGGGACTTGAGGCCGATCTATCCAAATAGCATCAACGGGATTCGCTTGGCAGGGAATAAGCTCAGCCTGAACACGGGCACAGGCTTGGCGAAGCTTGTGTATTTCCTTTGGCGTATGCAACCAGGGATCATAACCGAGTATGTCCCCAGGTTTCAGCACGGAAGATAACCAGGCAGGCACAGATACCTCTGAGATATGCTGAGGTTCAAAAATACCAAGGTCAACTTGATTACGGACTTGCAACACATAGCGGCCATCAACAAACACCGCGGCTTGACTCGACAACACCACCGCCGTTCCGGCCGAACCTGAAAAACCCGTGAGCCAAGCCAGCCGCTCGGCACAAGCGGGCAGGTATTCATTTTGATATTCATCGGCATGCGGAATAATAAACCCAGATAGGCCCTGCTGGACTAATTTCGAACGCAATTGGTGAACTCGATTTTCAGTTCTGGCAATCTCTGGCATCATGGCATTCATCATCCTTCATGGTTCACACATTCGTGAGCATAGCACGATCACCTGATTGCAAGTAGGGCGCGATCAATTCTTGGGCTGTTTTTCAATTCCAAAACAGTCCGGTTCCCCAAAAGGTTCACGTATTAACCACTAGCTCTCCCGGTACAGTTCTTCAACCTAGAAACGGCAGTTGGGCGCAAAAAAGACGTGTAAGATATTGGTGTGC